>JAICSR010000453.1 GCA_025936795.1 Ktedonobacterales bacterium
GACGCCTGGGTCGCGCGACGCCGTGGCGCGGCTGAGCCGCCACGCGCGCAGGCCGAGCGAGTGGCGGGCGGGCCGACGCTGCTGACCCGCACACTGATGGCGCTGCTCGTCTTCATCGTCATCGGCTCGCCGGTGGCGCTGGCGGGCGCGAGCGACGTGGTGAGCCTCGCTGGCACGCTGACGACGCCGCAAGACGCCCTGCTCGCCACGCCAGCGGACGCGCAGGCGACGATTGATTTCACGCTGGCGCACGCGCATTCTGGCGACCTCGTGCTGGCCTCGCCGCAGATTGCGTGGGCATTCGACCAGCCAGAGGATGCGCATGGGCGGCCGCTGGGCGTCTCAGGCGCCGATATCGTACAGACGGTGGCGTATGACGGGCAGGCGGCGGCGTTCTATCCGGCTGGGCTGCCGCGCAACCGCTGGGTCTACGATATCGCCCCCAGCCAGGCACGCTTCGTGATCGTGGATGACCTGCTGCGCCAGTTGGCTGCACCCGATCAGCTTCCAGCGCTGCGTCCCATCCTGGCGCAGGTGGAGCGCTGGCCAGTGGTCTATCGGCGCGGGCAATATACCGTGTATGAGCGGCCCTGAGCGCGTCGCTGGCGCGCTGTGCTACCATGCAGGAAACGCCGTAGACCTCACCTCCAGCCCCTCTCCCACCGGGCGAGGGGAGCAATCAGATTCCCCCTCTCCTCGCGGGAGAGGGGGACAGGGAGTGAGGTCGCGAGCCAGCGCCATCACTCAAAGAGGGCGTGTTCTCACGTGCCTGCCAGGCGCTGTGAGCCAGTTGCTATGAAAGAAAGTGCGCGCCGATGACCATGCGATATGGCTTGCTGACGCGCCGTGCGCCGACGTAAATCCCCGCCCCATCTCGCGCCATCAGCATATATCTACCTCCCATACGCGCCCCTCCCCGGCGGATGATCGCATGTCGTTGCTCTGCGTTCACCTGTAGCATTGCCTGGGAGTTGGATTCGCATGCTCACTTCGCTTCCCGGTCACCACGCGCGCCTGCCGCAGACGTGGCTACGCCTGCTCCGCATCCCCAATGTGCGCCGTCTGGCCGAGACGCGCATCCTCACCAACATGTATTTCTACAGCGCAGTGCTCGTGCGCTTCGAGATGGACCGCGGGCTGAACTTCACCGAAATCTTCCTGCTGGAGTCGGTGCTCTCGCTGGCGATCTGGCTGCTCGACATCCCAACAGGCGTGTGGGCTGACCGCATCGGCTACCGCAGGCTGCTGATCCTGAGCCGCCTGCTGAATGCGGCCAGTGTGGTCGTGACGTTGCTGGCGCATGGCTTCTTCGTGTTCGCGATTGGCTCGGTGCTGTTTGGCGCGGGGGTCGCCTGCGACTCTGGCTGCGAGGACGCCGTGCTGCTGCGCAGCCTGGCTGCCGCCGAGGGTCTCGACGCAGGCAAGCGCAGCTCCAGCGCGTTTGCGCTGCTCGGCGCGTGTTCGAGCGTTGGCTTCTTCATTGGGCTGGCGACCGGATCACTCTTCGCCGCGCACGACCCGACCATCGCCGTCGTCGCCACACTCTTCCCCGCGACGCTCGCCATCGGCGCGACCTGGCTGCTGCGCCCGCTCACGCCGCTGTCCGAAGCGCCGCACGCTGAGATCACGTCGCTTCGCGCACGACCGCTGGCGTCGGCCTGGCGGCTCATCAGGCGCGAGCCAGCGTTGGTAGGGCTGAGCCTCGTGCAGAGCGCCTCCTTCGTCTGCGTCAACGCGATCTTCTGGTATAACCAGCCGCTGTTGGGGCGCGCGGGCGTGGCTGCGCAGTGGTTCGGGCCGCTGACCGCTGTGGCGATGGTATTTGGTATCGTCGTGCCACTGCTTCTGCCGCTGGCGCGGCGCTGGGCGTCCCGACGGGTCTGTTTCGCGTTCTCGCTGCTGGCGCCGGGAATCGCCTATCTCGCACTGGCGCAGGCGGCATGGTCATGGGTGGTAGTGGCGCTGCTGGCGCTGATCGTCGGCGGCTCGGCCTGGCGCGAACCGCTGCAGCGCGAGGCGCTGAACGAACGCATCGAGGATGGCGCACGCGCGACGACACTCTCGGCGCTCTCCTTCCTTGGCGCGGTTGCAGGCGCGCTGGCAAATGCGCTGGTGGGGCGCGCGGGTGACGCTGGCCTCGGCGTGGCCAGCGTCGCGCTGGGAGCCGCGCTGATCGCGCTGGCTGCGCTGGCCCCGTGGCTGATGCCGCACGAGCCTGCGGAGTGACACTTGAGGCTGGCGCTAGCGCGCATGCGCCACCGGCCACGCCAGCACATCGAGACGGGCGGCGTAGTGCAGCAGTGGCGCCGTGTCGGCCAAAGTGATGCCATGCGATTGCGCAATCGTGTTCGTCTGGAGTTCGGCCTCGGCGGGCGCGAGTTGCCAGGGCGAATGTGTGATGTCGCCGCGCAAGATGCGACCGCGCCGATTGCTGGTATAGAGCGCATAGCGCGCGGTCAGCCAATCCTCCAGCGAGCCAGTCGCAGCGGGGCGCAGCGCGCTGGTGGGGCGATAGGTCGCGCGGAATGCGCCGGGGGCTGCGCGCTGATCTGAGCGCACGACATCGTAGCGCACGCGCTCGGACGTGAAGTCGCAATCGAAGCGCGCATTGAGATAGGGCAGCGAATACCAGCGCCGCGCCACCTCCACCGCGACGGGGTTGTCGGCGTCGAGGCTGAAGAAGTAGACGCCGGGCTTACCATCGGCGCTGACATACGTGCGGACATTGATCTCGAGCAGGCGCATGAAGGGTGGCACATTCGGCAGCCCGCGAATGCTCAGATAGGGCATGCGGAATGGCACAACGCCAACCCACGCCTCACCCTCCCAGGTATCAAGCGTGAGGCCGGGCGGCAGCAGCGACGCCAGCCCCGCCGCTGACGTAGGCCAGTGGGCAAAGAGCAGGTCACTCCACACCTGACGCATCGCCCAGGGCGTGTCCGGCGTCGGCCACGGACGATGCGTCGAGGCTTTCAGAATGTCATCCGCAGTCATCATCATGCGGCGTGGTTGTTCCATCTAGCGCACGCGCCTCAGCGTCCGTGGCACTGCTTGTACTTCTTGCCACTTCCGCAGTA
>JAICSR010000524.1 GCA_025936795.1 Ktedonobacterales bacterium
CGCGGCGTGGCTCTTGGGACGCGCCAGGCTGACGATCAGGATGGTGTTGTCAGCGCCGGGCAGATAGGCCCGCCCCGCGCTGGGGTCAATCGGCAGCAGCCGCCCAGGGTCATCTGCCAAGAGAGTGGGCGCATGAATGAGCGGTAGTTGCGCATAGGGCTGCGTCTCGCCTGATGCAAACGCCTGGGCGCCCGTGTCGTTGATCACGACCAGCGTACTCGTCACGCTATCAATGCCAAACCGGCTTGCGCTGGGCAACATCCAGTTGTCCTGCGCGGGCTGCACCGGATTGACCGTGACGCCTGGGCCACGAAAGACCGTTGCGTCTGCGCCATCTACTGGCAGCGTGGCGAGATCGAGTTGCACGATACCCTGCGGCGATTCAGTCAGGTAGAGCGTTTGATTTGCGGGGTCGAGCAGGACAAGCCCTGCCCGATCAGGGATGCCCCATGCGAGCGGGGATGACAGATCACTGGCGCGATAGGCCAACAAGTCGGAATTCATGCCGCTGGAGAAGATGTAGACGCGGCCGGCGCTGGTGTCTCGTATCAGTTGTGGAGCCGTAAACCCGGCGCCCGATGGCGGTGGTAGCGTGGCGCTAGCTGCAACCAGCCCATCGGCTGCTGTGATGGCGCTGAGATTGCCCCGATCATCGAGTGTGTAGATTAGGCCAAGCTGCTCATCGAACGCAAAGGACTGTGCGTTGGCGACCAATCCGCTTTCGTAGCGATTCGTCTGTTTGCCAGTGGCGTCGTCATAGGTCGTAACGCCCCCATTGCAGAGGAGGTATGTCACGCCATGTATGGAATCCGTCAGCGCAATGGCCTGCGTAGGCGATGAGGAGAGCGCAAGGTATTGGCTGCGCAGCTTGCCCGTGGCGCTATCGAAGAATGCGACGCCGGAGACAGGATGGAGGTCCGAAACATCGCATCCGGTCGCCTGTGGAACACGCGGCGTCGTGGAAGGCGTGGTTGGGCAAACGGCTACCTGCGCGACGAGCGTGTGCGTGTGCGTGTCGAGCGTCAACTGCGCGATCTGCCCCGGCGCGCGGGCAATCGCCTCGATGGCCAGCGGCGGCGCGGCGGGCGCTGGGGCGACCTGGAGGGCCAGCCGCTCCTGCGCCGCGAGCCGATGCCCGATCAGCGTAGCGGCGATCACGGCGAGCGTGATGAGGATGGACCCGGCGGCCCACGGCCAGACACGTCGCCTGGACGCGGGTGTGAGCGATGCGCGGTCGGATGGTGGGGCGCCGGTCAGCATGATGGCTCGTCAACTCCTGATAGAACATGGCGCTGGCGGTTGAAACCGCGCCTGGAAGGCCTGCGGGCCGCGAAGTCCGCCTGCGCGGACTTGCTGGCTCCTGGACCCGCGCAGGCGGGTCTCGTGGCGGTCGTAGCCGCCTTGAGGCGCGGTTTCAACCGTCAGCCGCGCGTCACTCTCTTGGCTGTTCAAGCGGAACCGTCGCGCCAACGGCAGCCGCTTCGACTGACGGGCCAGGTTTGAAGATGCGCACAATCGCCACACTGATGCGCCAGGCCAGCAGCACGATGATCAGCGCGATGATGATGGCGACCACCAGCAAGGCGAGGCCCAGCCACGGCGCGGCCAGAATAGCGAGGGACTTCGCCACGACCACCAGCACAATCGAGCCGAAGGTCAGGATGTCCTCCAGTACGGAGACGATGGGGTTCGCCACCCCAGCTGTCGTGGCCGTACTCGCCACGCGCGCCGTGGATTTCGTCAGGTGTACACCGAGCGCCAGCACAGCGCCAGCCCCCGCCGCGACCCACACATTCGTGTCGCTCAGGGTGTTGGTGGTGCCAGCGACGATGACGGCGCCGACAACCGGGCGGATGACCGTGTGGATGACATCGTTGAGAGTATCGAGACCCGGAACCTTGTCAATGATGATCTCGACGACGGTCAGCACGCCCAGCAGAATCAACACGGGCGTGGACCCCAGCACCGTAAAATTGCCGTGCAGCGCGACTAGCGGCTGCCCAGAGATTTTGACATCGCTGACGATGCCAATGGCGAAGAGTGTCGCCACTGCGCGCAGGCCAGCGGTGGAACTCAAGCCGAGCGCCGCGACCAGCGCCAGAATCGCCTCGTTGCTGAATGGATTGGTGATGGAATCGAGCGGTGTCATGAGAGCGCCCTCCCAGTCCATGCGATTTTCGCCGATCAGTGGCGAAGCGGAGTCAGACGACACCAGCGACGTCTGGTTCGATGCCTGTTCGATGCCTGGGCGTAGTGTACCATCCCCTGGCAACGGACGGGTGTGGCGTAGGTCACGCGCGCGGGTTACGCCGGGTGCTCCTCCAGTTCGCCGATGCGATGCAGCTTGACGAAGTTGGTGCGGGTGCGCCCGATGGATGGCATGCC
>JAICSR010000493.1 GCA_025936795.1 Ktedonobacterales bacterium
ATGATCTTGCCCGCTGGCAGGTCGGCCTCGACGTTGTCCAGCACGATCAGCGCGCGTTTGCCGCCGAACAGCCGCCGCGCGACATCGCCCAGCGCGGCAAAGTCGGCGTCCTCTGGCTTCTTGCGGCCATCAATGAAGCGGGCGAGCGCGTCTTGCAGCAGGCTCAGCGCGTCGGCCTCGCTGTGCTTGTCGCGGCAGTCGAGCGCGGCGATGCCGTCGCCGAAGCTGGGGCCAGCCATCAGCCGCCGCACCACCTCCGCCGCCAGCGCCGTCTTGCCGATGCCGCCCTGGCCATTCGCCGCCGCGATGTTCGCCAGTTGCGCGTCAGCCGGGCCAGTCAGCCGCGCGACCACCCAGTCCACCGCGTCGGCGCGCCCGATGAAGTGGTCGGAGGGGCGCAGCACGCTCAGGTCGAAGGGCGGCCCAACCAGCTCCTGCGGCTTGACGTGCGTGCGCTGGTCACGGATGGCGGCGAGCAGGCGCGCCCGCGCTACCGCCTCATCTGCGCCAGGGTGGAAGTCCGCATATTGAATCAGCGTGAGCCACGGCGCGACGCCGCACGGCTCGCGCAGGATGGGCGCGACCACCAGGCCAAGCTCGACGCTTGCGCTGTTCTTGCGGTTCCAGGCCAGCCCCATCTCGTCCTGCACCCACTTCGAGTCCATCGCCTGTTGCGTCTCGATGACCACGAAGACATCGGCGGCCATCAGTTTGGCCTGAATCACATCCTGCCAGTAGGTCGCCGCAGGGATGCTGTCATCCTGACCACCATGCGAGTCGTAGAAGACCTCGTAGTCGGGACCAAGCTCGGCGCGTAGCCAGTCGGTCAGCGCATAGCCGAAGGTGTTGTCGCCGCTGGAGTGGCTGATGAAGACGCGGCGTGGGGCTGCCCTCACCCCCGGCCCCTCTCCCAGAGGGCGAGGGGAGAGCGCTGGTGGTTGGGCGAGCGTTTCCACTGGCGGCGGGTCCGCGCGTGGCGGCGCTGGCGCTGTGACGGCGGCGGGCGCTGCGCGGCTGGCAGGCGGAGCGAAGGTGAGCGCGCTGAGGACGAGGGCAAGGGCGGCCATGATCGCGGCGAACGGCGCGGCGGCCTGCGCGGTGAAGGCTGGGGCGAGCGGCAGAGCGGGCAGCGCAATGAGGCGCGCCAGCGTCAGCCCGCCCACGGGCGCCGAGACCCCTGGCAGCAGCCCAGCATTGCGCGCGAGCAGAACGAGGTAGGCCGCGACGAGCAACCAGCCAGGCGCGAGGCCAGCCACGGCGGCAGGGTTCCGGCGGCGCGGCGCGGCTGGCGAGACGGGCGCGGCTGTGATGAGGGCAGGCGAGGACGCGCGCGGGGACTCCGGGGCCATGTGGACAGCCTCCAGTCATGCGGCGATATCATCATCGTCAGTATGGCAGGAGGTAGCCACAATCGCAAGCGGCTTCAGTGGGGCTAGCAGGCTGGCGGTTGAAACCGCGCCTCAAGGCGGCCTGCGGGCCGCCACAAGACCCGCCTACGCGGGTCCACGCTCGCCGCATCTCAGTCCGCGCAGGCGGACTTCGCGGCCCGCAGGGCTGACGCGCGAGCGCAGCGAGGAGCGAGGTCAGCGAGCGGAGCGGCAGCAGCCCGATAGGGCCATCCAGGCGCGGTTTCAACCGCTGGCTTCCCCCGTCGGCGTAACCCGCTTTCTGGTAGAACCGCTGGTCAACCCACGTCTACGTGGCCTTGCACACTGTCTATCGCACGCCGCTCGCCTATGGCGCGCTGGTCACCGTGAAGTTGTTGTAGACCACCGTGAGGGCGCCGACGGTGTTGGCCAGGCCGAGGCTGCCAGCGGGAATCGCGCTGTCGTCGCTCTGCCCCACCTGCGCGCCGTTCACGTAGAAGACGAAGTGGCCGCCGTTCGCGCGCAGCGCAATCGTGTTGCTGGCGTTCGGGCCAGTGGCGATGTGGCTGTCGGTGGTGGGCGCTACGAGCGGTTTGCCATTGCCATTCGTCACCAGCGAGAACGTCCACTGCTGGCTGCCGTTGACGCCGAAGAAGTAGTACAGGTTGTCATTGGCGCCACGGACAAGCATGCCATAGAACTGGTCAGCCGGGCCGCTGAGTTGGCGCATCTGGACGGAGACGACGCCGTTGCTAAAATTGTTGGCGGGCGCGTAGCTGATCCAGGCGCCGCTCACCTCGTAGCCACCATTGGCGAAGAAGCTGTGCCCGGAGATCGGCCAGTTGCGCGTGGCGCTGCTGAGCGGCGCCTGATAGGTGATCGGCTCGACCGGCGTGGGGCTGGCGGTGGGGGTCACTGCGCGCGGCGTCGCCGTGCGGATCGCGCCCACATTCGCTTGCCCGCCAGATGGTCTCGACATGACAGCCACCAGCACGGCGATCACCAGTGTCAGCGCGATCACGCCGCCGAGGCCCAGCGCTCCCGGTGGAGTGGCCTGCACGCGGGCGCGCAGCCCGGCCAGGCCAGCGGGCGGCTGTGCAGGTGGATTGGCGCCTGCTGGCGGCCACGGCTTCGCGGCGGGCGACGCTGGCGGGGCTTTGGCGCGAATCGGCGCGGCGGCTGGCTCCATGACCAGCGAGGTTGGCGTCGCCAGGATCGTGGAGTCGTCGTCGGCGGCCAGCGATGTGCTGACGGCGGCGCCCGCTGGCAGGACAGGTACCTGGGCGGCGTGGCGTGGCTGGTCGC
>JAICSR010000012.1 GCA_025936795.1 Ktedonobacterales bacterium
CGTAGCCATCGTCGTCCATCGTCGCCAGGTCGCCGGTGTGCATCCAGCGCGCCGCGTCAATCGCCTTCGCCGTCGCCTCGGCGTTCTCCCAGTAGCCCAGCATCACCGAATAACCGCGCGTCAGCAGTTCGCCCGGCAGCCCGCGCGCCACGACTGCGCCCGTCCCCGCGTCCACCACCTTCACCTCCACATGCGGGTGAATCTGCCCGACCGTGCTGACCCGCTTCTCCAGCGGATCGTCCACATGCGTCTGGAATGAGACGGGGCTGGTCTCGGTCATGCCATAGCAGATCTCCACCTCGCCCATGTGCATCTTATCAATCACCTGGCGCATCACCTGCACCGGGCAGGGCGAACCAGCCATCACGCCCGTGCGCAGGCTGCTCAGGTCATACTTCGCAAAGTCCGGGTGCGCCAGTTCCGCGATGAACATCGTCGGCACGCCATAGAGCGAGGTGCAGCGCTCGGCCTCCACTGCCTCCAGTGTCGCCACCGGATCGAACCCCTCCGCCGGATAGACCATCGTCGCGCCGTGCGTCATGCAGCCCAGATTGCCCATCACCATGCCGAAACAATGATAGAGCGGCACCGGGATCGCCAGCCGGTCGTTCTCGGTGAAGTTTTGCAGCCGCGCCACGAAGTAGCCGTTGTTGAGGATGTTGTGATGGCTCAGTGTCGCGCCCTTCGGGTTGCCCGTCGTGCCGCTGGTATACTGGATGTTGATCGGGTCGTCGAACTCCTGCTCGCTCTGCCGCTGCGCCAGCGTCTGCTCGCTGACCTCCTGCCCGCGCGCCAACACTTCTCCCCAGACCCACATCCCCGGCGCCCGCTCCTCGCCCATGCGAATGACGTGGCGCAGCGCAGGGATGCGGTGGCTGTCGAGCTGCCCCGGCGCCGAACGATTCAGCTCCGGGCAGAGCGTCTGCACCATCTGCGTGTAGTCCGTCGTGCGGAAGCTCGGCGCCAGCGCCAGCGTCGAGCAACCCGACTGATTCAGCGCATACTCCAGCTCATGCAGCCGGTACGAGGGGTTGATGTTGACCAGAATCGCGCCAATCTTGGCCGTCGCAAACTGGATGATCGCCCACTCGGCGCGGTTGGGCGCCCAGATGCCGACGCGGTCGCCCTTCGTCACGCCCAGCGCCAGCAGCCCGCGTGCGCAGCGGTTCACCTCGGCCTGGAGCGCGCGCCAGGTGTAGCGCAGCCCCTGCTGCCGCGCCACCAGCGCCTCGCGGTCGGGGAAGCGCGCCACCGTCTTGTCGAACGCATCGCCAATCGTCATGCCCAGCAGTGGCGTATCGCTCACGCCGCTCACATAGCTCCACGAGATCGCGCTGCGATCCTGCGTGACCGTCCCAAACTCTGGCGTCGTCTGCATGTTGAGGACACCTCCCGCGCCGACCGTGGCGCGCCTGCTGTTCGTCCGCATCCCTGCCCCATCGCTGGCGGAGGCCTCATTGCGCCCCGCGTGGCCACATTCTGTCCGCGCGCCGCGCCCGCTGTCAAATCAGCGCCTCACGCCAGTCGCAGCGCCGCAGCCACGCGCACGATTGGCTGATAGATCATCTGCGCCAGCGGAATCAGCGCGAAGGCCAGCCCGTCGCCCAGCGCGCCGCAGACCGCGCCGCCCACGATGTCCATTGGATAATGCACACCGACGAAGATGCGCGCGAAACCGATGACCACGGCGAAGATCAGCCCCAGCGCGGCTGCCAGCAGCGCCGGAGCCAGGCGCCCCCACTGCGCGGCGCGCCCCGGCTCCAGGTTCGCGTTGCGACGCTGCCGCGCGCCCCGCTCGCGCCGCACCTGAATCAGCAGCCAGCCAGCATAAAAGGCCAGCGCCAGCGCCAGCGCCATTGCGACCGTCTCGTGGTCGCTGGGGAACGCGGAGTCCGCCGCATGCGCGATCAGCTGATGAACTACGCGGGGATGCGAGATGAAGGGGCGTGGCTCGACAATCGCCGCGCCGATCAGAATGTTGATCGCGAGCGCCAGCCCCACGCCGATCACGCTGGTCAGCAGGGCGCGCTGCCCCAGCCAGCGGTCGCGCTCAGCCGTCCCGGCGCCAAAACGCGCAGCCAGCCAGCGGCTATACGGCGACCAGCGCGCCAGCGCAAACCACACGAGCAGCAAGAGCAGCGGCAGCGCAAACAGCAGGTCGTTGGCGCTAAAGACCATCGCGCGATCGAGCGTGGCCGAGTGGCCCGCTAGGCCGTTGATGTCGAGAAAAGCCTTCCAGTTATCACGCAATTCAGTTGAGATGAGCGGCTGGAATACGTCCATCGAGCTTGGGTCATCCTCTCCGCTGGCGTCGCCTGTGCGCGAGCGCGCACAATGCGCGAGTGTTGCGCTTCGGTTGAAACGATTCTACGCCCACTCCATGAGAAAATCGTGAGTGCGCGCTACTAGTCCTACCCACATACCAACGGCGCCCATTGCACGAGTCGGAGCCTCACCTGCGATGCAGAGCATCACCTGCGCGTACCGTACCAGGATAGCATGTGGAGCGGAAGCGCGCGCTCACCGCGAGTCGCCGCAGCAGCGATGCCCACCGCCGCTTGCCCCATCGCGTGACCGCCACGCACGCGCCACTCGTCCTCTCTGGCAGATACCTGTCGCCCGCACGATGCGCGACCAGGCGACTACCCAGCGCTGGCGCCAACTCATGCGTGCGGCGAGGGGGTGAGATCGCGCCGAATATGATACGCTAAGGCTTGCATCGGGGCGCGGAAAGAGAGGCTGGCAGTGCGCGACGACACGATGGATCCCCGCGACGCGCGGGACCCCAATCATATCTGGCTGCGGCAATCAGTCACCTTCAGCGTGAACGGGCAGACCCGCACGCTGGAGTTAGCCCTGCCGCTGCGCCCCGGCGCCACGCCCGAAGAAGTGGACGCGCTGCTCGACGAGGCTGACGCGGGCATGCGCCGCCTTTCTCAGCGCCTCGACGCCCATCTCGCCGAGGTCACAGGCGCCGCGTCCGTAGCGTCGTTAGCGCCTACTGCGCCCGCAACCAGCCCAGCGCCCGCTGCTGCAGCCACGCCGCCTGCCTCGCGCAACGCCACGCCTCAGCCTGCCGCGCAACCCATGCCGCAGGCGCCTGCCCACGCCACGCCTCAGCCTGCCAGCGCCGAGCATCCCACGCCGAGCGCCGCCACAGCCCCAGCGCAGCCTGCACAACCTGCACAACCTGTCGCTGCGTTCAGCCCTGCGCCTGCGAGCGCTGGCCCCGATCTCACACGCCCAGAGTTCCTGGCAGCGGTTGGCGCGCTGGGGCTCGACGCGCGCACCGTGATGGAGCGGCTCAACGTGCGCTCGCTCAACGGTCTTAATCTGCGCGAGGCGCTCGATCTGCTGCGCCGCCAGGTCTTGCGTGAGGGCGGCGCAGCGGCTGACCCGCAGCCCGCGCCCACCATCTCGCAGCCCGCTCCACCAGCCGCTTCGGCGGCTAACATGCCTGCGCCTATCGGTCGCGCGCGCTTCGATGAGGAAGATGAAGCCGACGAAGCCGACGAAGCGAGTGACAGCCTCGATTTCGAGCTATCCTATCCCGACCCGGACGACTTACCCGGCGACGACGACTTTGGCGACATGGGCGACGAGGCCTTCGCGCCGCGCGAAGCCTCGCCCGCGCCTCCGCCCGCTGCGGCGCCCGCTGCGTCGCACAACGCTGCGCATAATGCCAGGCGCGACGCTGGACCGCTGAACGACGTGCCAGACCTCGATGACCTGCTGGCCCCACCCGCTCCTCCTGCGCCTGCGCCTGACTCTGCCCCCGACCGCGCGCATGAGGTGATCGCCAGCTTGCGCGCCTCGCACCCTGGCGGCCAGCCGACGGCGCAGCAGCGCATGGCCTATCGCAATATCGTCGTCGACCAGCTTGGCGAGGCGAAGGCCAACAGCGTCGCCCGCGCCGTCTGGAGCCTCACGCCCGACAAGCTTGGCCCGGAGCAATACGATGCGCTGATCCGCTGGGGCAAGCAAGATACCTTCGCCGAGGAGGTCGAGGAGGCGCTCACCCTGCTGCGCGCAGAGTGGGCCGCACAGCAGGCCGCACAGCAAGCCGCCGGGCAAGCCGCGCAGCCCGCGAAACCTGCCACGCCCGCTGCGCGACGGCCAACCCAGAGCGCGCCACAGAGCGTAGCCCAGCCACCGGCTCAGACGCCGCCCGCGCGCCCCGCTCCACGCGGTCGCCCTGCCGCTGGGTCGCGCGCGAACGCCGACACCCCGCATGACGGCGCAGGCTCGCAGGGAGGCGCATAGATGCGCGTCATCGCAGGCAGCGCGAAGGGGCGCCGCCTCAAGGCGCCCGACACTCTCGACACGCGACCCATCCTCGACCGCGTCAAGACGGCGCTCTTCGACATCCTGGCGCCCGACATTGTGGAGTCGCGCTTCCTCGATCTCTTCGCCGGAACCGGGCAGATCGGCATCGAGGCGCTCAGCCGAGGCGCCGCCTCCGCGACGTTCGTGGAGCTGAGCGGCGAGGTCGTCAAGCTCGTGCGCGAGAATCTGGCGCTCACCCGCCTCGAAACCAACGCCGAGGTCATCCGCGCCGATGCCTTCGTCTTCCTGCGCGACGCCCATGCCCAGCGACGTGAGTTCGACATCGTGTATGTCGCGCCGCCACAATATAAACAGATGGCCGCGCAGGCGCTTGAACGGCTCGACCAGGCGCCGCTGACCACGCCCGGCGGCCTCGTGATCGTCCAGATGCACCCACGCGAGCGCAGCGACATCGCCGCCGACGCGCTCAGTCGCCTGCGCCTCTACGACGAACGCACGTATGGCAGCACGCTGCTGATGTTCTTCGAGCATGCCACGCCCAACGGCGATGACGCGGCGCCGCTGTCAGACCAGCAATCAACCCAGCAACTAGCCCAGGAGAGAACGCCATGAATCGACCCAGCAAGTTTTCTTTCATTGATGAGAGTGAGGCCGTGCGACGGCTGGATATAGACCGCGATACGCTGCTCTCCTTTGTGCGCGAGAAGCGGCTGAAGGCGTATCCTGGCGTTGGCAAGGGGAACTTCTATCGGCTGAGCGAGGTAGACGCGCTGGCGTCGGAGCTACGCGCGCAACGCGGCGTGGCCGCTGAGGAAGCCGCCGAGACTGCCGAGGCCGCCGACCAGCCCCCCGCGAAGGGCAAACTCTTCGATCCCGCCTACAAGGTGCATGTGCGCTTGCAGGCCGACCTCAAATGGTATGACCTCGGCGATGACGAGCTACGCGCCTGGGTGCGCGAGATGACCGCCGATGGCTACACACGCCAGCGCGCCAACATCATGATGGTGGTCGAGCGGCTCCAGCGCCTCGTCGCGCTGATGGATGACGCAGTCGCTGGCTGGCAGGAACTCAAGCCCGCGCAGCCACCCGCCGCGCCGCAGCCACCTGCCGAGGCGGAGTGACAGCGAACCCTCACCCCCAGCCCCTCTCCCACGAGGAGAGGGGAGTCCGGCTTCCCCTCTCCCGCCGCAGCGGGGGAGGGGCCAGGGGAGGGGGCGCCCACTACCCCTGCTTGACGGAGCCGATGCCCGTGATGCGATGGGACACCTGCGGCGAGCCGTAGTACGTCACGACGCCCGCACCGCTGACGGTCGCGCTGACCGACTGGCTGGCGCTGACCCGCGCATTTCCCGCCCCGGTGATGATCACCTCCACCGCATCGGTCTGGAACTCGCGCGCATTGTAGTTCCCCGCGCCAGAGATCTTCACCGTCTGCGAGTGCGCGCCGCCAGTGATGGTCATATCCCCCGCGCCAGAGATCGCCACGCTGAACGCCTCGGTTTTGATGTCGTTGACGTGAATCGTCCCGGCGCCCGACAGCTGAATCCCATCGAGGCTCTTGACCGTCACATTGTAGGTGATGCGCTTCATCGGTCTGAATGAGAGGCGCGGCTTCACGCCCAGTTCCAGCGTGCCATTGACAACCGCTGAGGTCAGGTGCGGCAGGATATCGTCGTCCGCAGTGATCGTGAGCGATTCCGTTCCTGTCTGCGAGACGTTGAGCGTGCCGAAGCCCGCGAGCCTGATCTGGGTGAAGCCGCTGACCTCGCGCGTCTCCGTTACGATGGTTCCTGATCCCAATGGCCCCTGCTCGCCTGGTCGGTCGCTCCCCACACGGCCACCTATTGCCGTCACCAGGTCGAGCGCCGCGCTGCCCAATCGCTCCAGCGACTGGCGCCAGTTGAATTCGTCGTCCTGCGGTGGCATGTTGCGCTCCTCTCGTCCACTCGATTGCATCGTCATTGCATCACTCTGCGCCGTTTGCAGCCAGCCGAGCTTGCTTCCCCAGCGCAATCCTTTAGCATACGTGTAAGCGCGCGCCCGGTTGTAGGCGCCGCGCTCCCTCTCTCCCGCCAGAAGAGAGAAAATCCAAAAGCCCCTCTCCCGCCGCAGCGGGGGCGGGGTTGGGGAGGGGGCGACGCGAAGCAGCTAGGAGAGGCGCGCGTGGCTGTGGCTGGCGTGGTCGGGGTGGTCAGGATGGTCAAGGCGGGCGCATTGTTCCGCCGAGAGCGCGCAATAGAGGCCATCCGTCGCGCCCTGCTCGCAGGCGCAGAAGCCCTCATGCGAGCCATGCGCCGCGCTCTCGAACTGAATCGTCGTGTGGCCAATCCGATACTCGCGCTGGAGCATCGCCGTCACACGGTCGAGGATCGCCGCGCTTGCGCTCGGCGGAATATCGTCAATGATCGCGTGGCACGAGAGCGCCCGCATGCCGCTGGTGATGGTCCACACATGCAAGTCATGCACGCCGCGTACGCCTGGCGTCTTGCAGATGTCGCGCGCCAGCGCCTCGGTCGAGATGTCCTTCGGGGTAGATTCCATCAGGATGTTGACCGTCTCGACGATCAGCCGCAGGGCGCTGAACGCGATCAGCGCGGCGATGGCGACTGAGACGATGGGGTCTACCCAGGCGGCGCCCGTCAGCGCGATCACCAGCGCGCCGACAACCACCGCCGCCGAGGCGCCGATGTCGCCGATGGCGTGCAGCAGCGCCGCGCGCGTGTTCAGGTTCTCCGCGCCGCCGTGCAGCCGCCGCGCGATGAAGAGGTTGACGGCGATGGCCACCAGCGCCGCCACAATCATGATGCCCGGCTGCACTGGCTCCGGCGCCTGCAAGCGCCGCCACGCCTCGAAGCCGATCACCAGCGCGATCACCACCAGCGTCAGCCCATTGAAGAGCGCCACCAGAATGCCAACGCGATGGTAGCCGAAGGTGCGGCGCTCGTTCGCGGGGCGCTCGGCCTGGGCGGCGGCGAACCATGCCAGCCCCAGCGCAATCACATCGGTCAGCACATGGCCTGCATCTGAGAGCAGCGCCAGCGAGTGCGCGAACAGCCCGCCGATCACCTCGACGACCAGAATCGCCACCGTCAGCAGGAATCCCAGCCGCAGCGCTTCGCGTGTCAGCGCATGCGCGGCATGCCGATGGTCGCCATCGTGGCCGCCGCCTGGCCGCTGGACGTGGTCAGGCGCGGACCGTCGGCTCTTCGCCGCTCGCTGCGCCTGTGTCGCCATCGTCAGATCACCTTCTTTGTCTCGGCCTTGTACGCACGCAACAGGGCGCGCCTTCCTCACGCATGCCCTGGCGCGCGCTCTGCGCCACCTACCTACAGTATAGCATCACCCAGGCCATCCGAAACGCCGCTCGTTGGCGAAGCGATTGTCGCGCTGTCCCGGCGCGTCCCGGACAAAAGGTAGGGTCCAGACGATACCCCCGTCTGGACCCCGTTTTGCCGCCCATTTGCGCACACCGTCACGTTTAAGCCAGCGGTTCACTATTAGAGTAGCGCGCTCTACCTATTGAGCTATCGGCCCCTGCGATGATCCGTGACGATCAGCGTGGTCAGATGCGACCACACGGAGGGCCGAGCGGGAATCGAATCCGCAACCTCGCTGCGACTCGACTGCTGGCGGTTGATACGGCGTTCGACGGCGAATGCTGAGTCTGGAGCAAGAACCTCAGCCTGTTGTGACGCTCCGCGCCGCCTCTGCCAGTTGGGCTACCCCACCGCGAATGGTGGCGGGGGGAGGATTCGAACCTCCACTGAACGCGCTTCTTTGCGTCGTCATGATGAGCATGAATCTAAGTTTAGGCTCCGCTCCACAGTCTACGGCATGCCGCCGCCCGGCGCAAGCCAATACAAACGAGCGACCAGCCGCTGGCCGATTCAACCGCTGGCCACCCGCCTCTACGCGCCGAAGAGGTAGTCGAAGAATGTCGCGCCGACCTTCTGATCTTCGACTTCGAGCGCGTTGGCCTCCTCGCGCGCGAACTTGACCGCCTCTTGCAGCCGCTCGGCCCGCGCCAGCAGCTCGTTGACCCGCTGGGCTGGCAGGGCGCCCGAAAACTTCACCGTGCGCCAGTAGCCGATAGTGACATCCTCATAATACACCTCGACCTGCGCCGGATGCTTCTCGGTCGCCTCCGCCTTGACGTGGTTGCGCGGCGTCTTCTTCGTCTTCAGCGTCTGCACTGGCTCCGTCGCAAAAGCATCCGCCGAGGAGTCGTAGCTCCAGGATTCTGCGGCGTCCAGCACGGGCAGCTTCTTCACGAAGGTATGCAGGTCCACCAACTGCTTCTCCAGAAAGAGCAGGTAGGTCGCCGGAACCTGTCGCAGCAGCGTGCGCCCATCCACCACCACATCCGCCTTCGCCTGGCAGTTGGCCCAGTCCTTCGTCGCCGTCACATCAAACAGCCTTGTCAGGGATGCCACCGTGTCGCGGATGACATCCTGCGCCTTGAGCTGCACGCGCGTAGATTCGGGCGGCAACTGCTCGCCCTCCTCATCCTTCGGACGATAGGTGCGTGAGATGCCCGCGAGCAGCGCTGGCTTCTGCAGCGCCTGGTGCGCCTCAGTCAACTCCTGAAATGACTGGCTCTTGACGCCCTTCTCGACGGCGATGATCTGATTCAGCTTCGCCATGTGTTCATCCTCGCTTTGCGCGCTCTGACCACGCGCCCTCGCTCTCACGGGCGTCATCCCACCGCCGCCGAGCAAAAAAATAGGCTAGCAGTATAGCACATCAACACGCCTGCGCGCCCTTGTGCGCGACAAGGCCATGCGGAGTCGAGGTCGCCATACTGCGCGGATTGGCATGCAGACTAGAGGCACGATCACGGATGAGAGAGGTAGGCGCTGATCTGCGATGGGTCAATGATGGGAACCGAAGAGAAACGGAAGTCCGCAGGATTGCGGGTAATAATCACATCCAACTGGGCGCTGATCGCACAGGCAATCTGCACGTTGTCCTCAAAGTCGTTCCCTGGAAGCGCTCGCGCCTGCTGGAGCAATGACCCGTCTATGGCGAATAACCCGAATGCAGCGAAGACGCGATCTACTGCCGTGAATGCTGTGGGAATATCCGCCTGCCGTCGAATGATATAGAAGATGTCTGTGACCACGGAGGCAGGAAGGTATGCCACTACATCTCCCACATCTCGAGCAGCCCATAAGGGCTGCGCCGCATCCGACCAGGGCTTCCGGTCGAGCAGCCAGTCTAGAACCACATTGGTGTCTATGAGAGCGCGTACTAATGTGCCGGGCGTTGGCGTCTGTGAAGGATCTGATGGAGGAGCCACAACGCACTCCCTCTTTATGAATGCTTCTCCAGGCGCCAGCGCTCGACGTCTTCATCCGTAGGAGCAGGCGCAGCGCCTGCCCCGATACCGCGTAGTTCTGTTGAAGTGACAAGGGGACGGCCCGTTTGTGGATCAAGCGTGGCGAGTCCGGGGTCCAGGATGCGATGGGCGAGATGCACCTGTTGCCTACGAGGCCAACGCTGCACGATGCGCAAGATCGTCTCCTCGTCGAGCGCCTGTTGCTCAGCCATATACTTCTCTCCCTCTCGCTCCTACCCGCTCATGCGCCTCTGATGGCGCCTGCCGGGTGGTCCGCACCTACCTCCTGAACTGTATCATACTGAGGTTAGGCTCAGAAAGTTCGCACTCCTGCGCAAAAACAGCGCGAGGCGAGCGGGAAGCTGCCATCGCTCCCACTCGCCCCGCTGCCGGTCGTCGCTGCGCTGCGCTACGCCCGCTCATCCACCTGCTTCGGCGGAGTGGGCAGTCCTGGCAGCCACCAGTTCCAGCGCCCCACCAGCCGCATCGTCGCCGGAACCAGCAGCGTGCGAATCACCGTCGCATCCACCAGCACAGCCACCGTCATGCCCAGGCCGATCTCCTTCGTCACCATCAACTGTGTGAAGGTGAACGCGCCCGTCACGATCACGAAGAGCAGCGCCGCATTGGTAATGACGCCGCCAGTCATCTCCAGGCCGCGCGCCACCGCCCAGCGATTGTTGTGCGACTTCAGCCACTCCTCGCGGATGCGTGAGAGCAGGAAGACCTCGTAGTCCATTGAGAGGCCGAACAGGATGCAGAACATCAGAATTGGGATGATGCTCTCCACAAACCCCTCGGACTCGAAGCCCAGCAGCTTCTGCCCGAAGCCCCACTGGAAGACCATCACCAGCACGCCATACGCCGCGCTGACCGAGAGCGCATTCATGATGATCGCCTTCAGCGGAATCAGCAGCGAGCGGAACATGATGAGCAGCAGCAGGAACGTCGCCACGAGGATGAAGATGATCGCCCGTGGGAAGTTGCCGTAGAGGTAGCGCGAGAAGTCGAGCGAAACCGCCTGTTCGCCACCAATCGAGGCCTGCAAGCCGCCCGCGTGCGCGTTGTCGCCCGCGCGCAGGCTGTCCACCAGCGCCTTGCTCGTCGCGCTATCAATTGGCGCGTCGGCCCGCACCGTAATCACGGTCGTGTCGCCGCTGGTCGTCTGCGCCACCAACTGCCCCAGCCCCGGCGCCTGCTGATAGGCGCCCGTGCCGTAGAGCTGTTCGAGCTGCGCCAGGCTCGGTGTGGGCGCCTGCGGATCGCCGGGGAACTGCGTGATGCTCGTCACCCCGCTGACGTGCGGCTGCGCATTGAGCCACTGCGTCAACTGCGCCACCTTCGCCACATTCGTCGCAGAGAGCATGCTGGAACCATCTTTGGTCTGCGCCAGCACGATGATCGGGTTCGTGTTCGTTTCAGGGAACTGCGCCGTCAAGATGTCGTTGCCCTGGCGCGCCTCCACCGTGCGCGGTATCCCGGTGATCGCGGGCGTGCCGAGGTTGATCGAGAGCAGCGGCCAGCCCAGCCCCAGCAGCAGCGTCGTCACCAACGCCACGACGATGATCGGATGCGCCATCACCCCTAGCGCCAGTTTGCGCCAGAAGCCGCCGCGCTCCTCCGCCGCCGTTGGCTCCTCGCCGCTCAGGTCGCGCTTCTCGCCGACACCGACCAGCTTCCAGAGGATCGGCACACGCAGCGCATTCACGCGCGGCCCCAGAATGCCCAGCATCGCCGGCAGCAGGGTCAGCGCCGCCAGCGCCGCAGCCGCCACCGTCACCGCTCCGCCGACGCCGAACGAGGTCATGAACTGGATGCCAATCAGCATCAGCCCGATGAAGCCGATCATCACGGTCAGGCCGCTAAAGAGAATCGCCTCGCCCGCCGTCGCCACCGTCCAGCCGACGGCGTCGCGCACGCTGCGCCCACGCGCCAGCTCCTCGCGGAAGCGGCGAGTCATGAACAGGCTGTAGTCAATCGAGATGCCCAGCCCGACAATCGAAGCGACATTCAGCACGAAGACGCTCATCGAGCTATGCGCGGCGATGGCATAGATCAGGCCCAGCGCCACTGGCACCGCAAACGCCGCCAGCAGCAGCGGCAGCAGCCCGGCCACCACCGAGCCGAAGACGATCAGCAGCACCGCCAGCGCAATGGGCAGCCCCTTCAGTTCGGCCTGCTCAGTATCGTGCTGGCTAAGCTGGTTGAAGGCCGCCGAGACCGGCGCCGCGCCAGTCAGATAGGCGCGCGCGGGCGTCGCGTCGGCGCCCTGCGGCATGATCTGCTTGAAGTCGCTGACGAACTGCTGGTCGGACCCCGGACTCGCAGAGAAGTTGACCGCAACGTAGGTGGTCTTCTGATCCTGCCCGACCCCGCCCGCGACGACGCTCGACACATGCGGATAGGCTTTCGCCGCGCTGATGAAGTTGTTGACCTCAAGCTGATACGACACGTCGTCAACATGCGCGTCCGCCGACTGGAAGACGACCATTAGCGTCGTCTTCGGCTGATGCAGCTTATCCGCGAGGATGGTGTTGACCTTCACCGACTCGCTGCCGCTGAAGCTGTAGCCACTGCCCGTCAGCACAGAGGACACCTGCGCGGCGAACGGCGCGGCGGCCAGCAGTCCCACCACCCAGAGCGCCAGCACGACCCAGCGCAGTTTATAGATCAGTCGCCCATAGCCGACACCCAGACGATAGAGGCCATGTGGCTGCCCATCGTCCTGCCCATCGTCCTGCCCATCGTCCCGCCCGTCGCCGTGCGATGGAGCCAGCGGCTGCGCCGGGCGGTCGCGAAGAAGCTCCTCAGCGCGTATGTCGGGACGTTCGTCCAGTTGCATCGTGAATCCTCGCTAGACGCCGGAAAACAGCCCGGCGCTTCCCTGATATGCTACACAGCGTTTCGTATTGGTCATCGGCTGCTCATCGCCGCCGCCTCCACGCGACACGCCCACAGGCGCACAGCGCAGCGATCTTCGATCAGCGCTCACTCGTCAGTCCGGCCGTCAGTCCGGCTGGGGGCGCGGAGCAATCCCGCGCCAGAGCGTCTCGACATGCGCCAGCAGCGTCGGCAGCAGCGCATACTCGTCGGCTCCCTCCGTCCAATCCAGCGTCAGTGTGACATAGATGGAGATCAGCAGTTGTGACGCGACCGCCACATCGCAGTCGGCGGCCACCTCGCCGCGCGCCTGTCCCTCGCGGAGCATCTCCGCCAGCAACATGGTCAGCGTCAGGAATCTGCCACGCTCGCCGTGAAAGAGCGTTGGCGAGCCGAGCGCCGCCCGCACCACCGCTCGTGTCAGTCGCGGCTCCTCCTCCATCCCCTCCACCATCGCCCTCAGCATCCGCTCGATGCGCGCGCGGGTGGGCAGCGCCGCCAGCGCTGGATCAGTGGCCAGCGCCTCCAGCCGTTCCTGGCGACGGCGCCCTAGCTCCGCCAGTACGCCTTCTTTGCTCTCGAAGTAGTTGAAGAACGTGCCGACGCCGACCCCCGCCTCCTGCGCAATCGCGCGAATCGTTGCGCCAGCGACCCCCTCACGACGAAACAGCGTCAGCGCGGCGTCATAGATACGCTGGCGTAGCTCTTCATGCTTGAGGGCGCGCTTCGAGCCTGGAACAGCCAAATCTTTGCCTTCTAGGGTTGCTCTGGCCCCTATGGTGGTGCGCGCCCTGTCTTGCGAGCGAGGACGCGCGCGCAAAGTTTCATCCTGGCGCACATTCGTGAACATGTTCACAAATCGCACACTGACGATTGTACCGCTCAAAGGCGTCTTACGCACACCCAGCAGCCAGATGGGGCGCCACCTGAGTCCGCCTGAGTTCGCGCAGGCGGACGTCGCGGTTCGCAGGCCCTCCAGGCGCGGTTTCAACCGCCAGCCGCGCGGCGACGATAGCGCTGATGCTATACTCAAGACTGGGGCGCGGCCATCGTTCGCGCCTACCCAAACCGAAGACCCACTAGCATCCGCTGCGAGGCCCGCATGAACAACCTTGCCGTCTTCTCCGGCAACGCGCATCCTCAGCTTGCGAAAGACATCTGCCGCGAATTGGGCATCTCGCTCGGCAAGGCGCAGGTCTTCGAGTTTACCAACGAGAACATCTTCGTCAAGATTGATGAGAATGTGCGCGGCTGTGATGTCTTTGTCGTACAGCCACTAACCACGCCCGTCAACCGCTCCATCATGGAACTGCTCATCATCCTCGACGCCTTCAAGCGCGCCTCGGCGCAGCGTGTCACCGCCGTCATCCCCTACTATGCCTACGGTCGCACCGACAAGAAAGATCAGCCACGTGTGCCGATCACCGCACGCCTGATCGCCGATTGCCTCTCGGTCGCCGGGGCGGGGCGCATGCTGACGATGGACCTGCACGCCGGGCAGATTCAAGGCTTCTTCAACATCCCTGTAGATGAACTGACCGCCAAGAACCTGATGGCCAACTACATCCGCGAGCGCCATATCACCGACCTGACGGTGGTGGCCACCGACGCTGGGTTCGCCAAGAAGGCGCGCAACCTCGCCGAGCTACTCGACGCGCCGCTGGCGATTGTCGAGAAGCGGCGCACCGGCAACGATGGCCGGGCCGAGGCCATGAGCCTGATTGGCTCGGTTGAGGGGCGCAATGCGCTGATTGTGGACGACGAGATAGACACCGCTGGCTCGCTCATACAGGCGGCGCAGGTGGCGCGCACGCATGGGGCGCGCGAAGTCTACGCCTGCGCCTCGCATGGCATCTTGAGCGGCCCAGCCATCGATCGCCTGCGTGAATCGGGCCTCACGGAGTTGATTTTGACCGATAGTGTGCCACTCAAGCCCGAAAAGCGGCTTCCGTTCGTCACCACGCTCTCGGTCGCGCCACTCTTCGCCGGCGCCATCCAGCGTATCCACGAGGAGCGCTCCGTCTCCGAACTCTTCGACGGCCACCACGAGCATAGTCAGAAATAGTCAGAAATAGTCAGAAATAGCCTGCCCGGACAGAATGACCCGAATGATCCGCTGGCCAGCAGCGGACGCCGCGCATCTGAAACGATGAGGTGAGCGCGATGGGCGATGGCTCCGACCCGGCGGATGACGCGGCCGATGACGCGGCCGATGACGCCTGGCGCCGCTGGGAGCGCGCGCCCGATGACGCCTCCGACGACGACATGGCGCGCGCCGCCAGCGCCGAGACCATCTACGACCCTAACCCCGACGGCGAGGCGCCCGCGTTCGCGGCCTCGGACGCAATCTCGGACGCAGCAGGCGCCGCCGACGATGACGCATTCGCGGCGTTGCTGCGCATGCTGCGCGCCCTGCCTGGCCCCTGCGCGCCGCCAATCGGCGAGGGCGCCTTCGACATCCTCTATGCCAGCGCGCGTGAGATCGTCGTCTGGTTTGTCCCGGCGAAAGAT
Organism: Ktedonobacterales bacterium; assembly: GCA_025936795.1. Classification (GTDB taxonomy): domain Bacteria; phylum Chloroflexota; class Ktedonobacteria; order Ktedonobacterales; family JADMIN01; genus JAKAIY01. The sequence continues at coordinate 15,017 of JAICSR010000012.1, forward strand.
GGCGTCGCGCAGAAGGAGGTCGCCATCCCGGCGCGACTGGCGCAGCGGGCATGGGAGATCATGCGGCGCGGCGAGCCAGTGGATGAGACGAAGCTGCGCGCCCTCGCCGCTGGCGCCGCTGGCGGGCGCTGGCTGCTCGCGCTCTTCGCCCAGCTTCCCACCGTCGAGGTGCGCAGCCCATCCGCTAGCGACGGAGCCAGCGACAGCGAGGGCGCCAGCTACGCCGTCACGCTGGTCTGGCGCGGCGACCCGGCAGCGAGGAGCTAACCATGTCTGTCGCCATTCAGATCACGACGAGCATAGATGAGGCCGCTGAGGATGAACTTACGCAGCGACTGATCGCCTACAACACGGCGCATTCCGCAGCGCAGCCGACCCCGCCACAGCAGCCACAGCCGCTCCATCTCTTCGCCCGCGAGGCAGCGGGCGCCTGATCGGCGGCCTCATTGGGCGCACGCACGCCAGCCCGTTCTGGCTGGAGATCAGCATCCTCTAGGTGGATGAAGCGCAGCGCCAGCGCGGGTTGGGCCGACGGCTGATGGAGCAGAGCGAGCAAGAAGGCGTGCGACGCGGCTGCCACTTTGCCCGCCTGGCCACCTCCGACTATCAGGCGCCAGCGTTTTACGCCAGGCTGGGCTACACCCGCTACGGGCTGCTCGCCAACTGCCCGCCAACTGCCCGCCCGGCGAGACCGTCTCGTACTTCTGGAAGCCGCTGCCGCCTGCCTAGCGCGTCCTCCGCACGACAAAGCCACCAAGCCCATCGCAAAGCGCAGAATGCTGACGGTCATGACCAGATCAATGACGGCCTTGACATGCAGCCATTTGGCTGCATATAATTGATACGCAGCCAAATGGCTGCATGTTGACCCACATAACCATTGCCGCGCCCATCTTCTTCGGGACCTGGGTAACTGGCTGGCCGAGTGGGATACCCTATGGGAACAGGGCAGAGTACAGGGAGTACGAACGACATGGCTGACATCAGGCATCGCGTAGGAATCACTGCATCGCAGCAACAGGTCTATGAAGCGCTGGCGACGAAGGAAGGGCTGTCCCACTGGTGGACGCGCGAGGTGAAAGGCGATCCCAGCCCCGGTGGCACGCTGCAGTTCTTCTTCGGCGGCTCCGAGCCAGGCGCCGTCATGGAGGTCTCTGACCTCGCGCCAGGTCACCATGTCGGGTGGCGCTGCGTCGGCGGGGCAGACGAATGGGTTGGCACAACCTTCTCCTTCGACCTCAAGCCGGGGGAGGAAGGCGAGACCGTGCTGCTCTTCACGCAGGCTGGCTGGCGCGAGCCAGTTGAATTCATGCATCACTGCAGCACAAAGTGGGCGTACTTTCTGCTTGGACTGAAGGCCTGGCTCGAAGGCGGCGAGATGACGGCCTACCCCAACGACGCGCGCATCAGCAGTTGGGGCTGAGGCCACTCTATCGAGCGCTCACTGGTCGCAGGCTAGCGGCTCGATGGGTCTGGGGTCCGTAGTCGGAGAAGTGGCGATGACATGGATGACATGGATAAGATATTCAAGGCGCTGGCCGACCACAGCCGTCGGCGGCTGCTTGATCGGCTGAACGCACGGAATGGGCAGAGCCTGCGCGAGTTGTGCGCGGGATTGGACATGGCCCGGCAGTCGGTCAGCAAACACCTGGCGGTCCTGGAGGAGGCCAACCTGGTGACCACGATGCGGCGGGGCAGGGAGACGCTGCACTACCTCAATCCAGTTCCCATCAACGACATCGCCGAGCGCTGGATCGTGCGCTACGACCTGGGGCGCGTCCACGCCCTGTCCGATCTCAAGAAAGCACTGGAGGACTCCCCGATGGACCGGCCCGCATTCGTCTACACGACCTACATCGAGACCACCCCTGAGCGCCTCTGGCAGGCGCTCACCGACCCGGCCTTCACCCGACGCTATTGGGGAACCGCGTTCGAGACGGACTGGCGCGTCGGGTCAGCAATGACCTGGACGTACGCAGGCGTGACGGTCGCGGATCCCGCCCAGGTTGTCCTCGAATCCGAACCATATCGCCGACTGGCCTATACCTGGTTGACCATCACGCCGGAATTTGCCCAGATCGCCGGATTCAGTGATGAGGACTTCGCCAGGGCAGCCAACGAGCGCCGGTCGCGGGTGACCTTCGAGCTTGAGCCTGTGGGGCAATCAGTCAAGCTGACGGTCATCCACGACGGCTTCGATCCCGGCAGCCTGATGCTGGCGAACGTCAGCGGAGGGTGGCCTACGGTGCTGTCCAGCCTCAAGACCCTGCTCGAGACGGGCGAGGCGCTGGACATCGGCTCCTCCGCGACATAGCGAACAAGAGGCGTGGCGCCAGCGTACGTGGAATAAGGGAAAAGCCTGCGAGCGGCCACGCTGGACGAGCCGATGGAGCCAATCGGCCGAATCTCCCCTGCGACGCCGCTACCGCCCACCTGGCGCGCCCACACATACGACGAAGCCGCCAACCCGTGCGGGTTGGCGGCTTCGTGCTCCTCTCTCCCGCCACGGCGGGGGAGGGGCTGGGAAAGGGGGCCTGCTACTGCTGCGATGTGTAGCCCTGATAGGGCTGATACGGCGCCTGCTGACGCTGCGTGAGATCGCTCAGCACCTCGGCCACACGCGGATGCTCGCGGTTGAGCCGCAGATTGTGATTGCCCTGCCCATCGGGCGCATCGTCCAGAATGCCCTGCTCCAGGCAGGCGACGAGCAATTCACGCGCGGTGTCGCGGGTCAGGCGCCCACGGAAGCGGTTCTTCGGGTTGTAGGGGTCGCCAATGAAGTTGGCGACGCCGCCCACCGTGCGCCACGACCAATGGCGGTCAATGTAGTCCAGGAATTGGATGAACCCTGGCTCATCTGGCTCGACCGGCGCGAGTGTGTTGGTATACTGCGCGCCAGGCGTATAGGGGCGCTGGTAGCCTGGCGTGCTTGGCGCAGCGGGATTGGTCGTCAGACCGCCGCTATTGCCCAGGCTGCCGCTGTTGTAGCCCACTGGCGCGCCCGGATAGCCCAACTGAATGAACTGCTCCGCCGCGCTGATGAGGTCGCGGCTCACGGTGCCTGGCACGCCGCAGACAATGACGCGCTTGTTCAGGCGATGCTTCAGCCGGGCGCAGATGCGTGTGAAGTCGCGGTCGCCGCTCATCAGCACGTAGGTGTTGATGTTGGGGCGATCAAAGACCGTCTCGATGATGTCCATCAGCATGTTGAGATCAACGGTGCTCTGCGTGATGGTAGCTGACTGCTGCGGCTGTGGCGCATAGTAGCGCTGCCCCTGATAGCCGCCATACTGCTGCTCGTCCAGCGTGCGGCGGCGCTCATCGCGCTCATCCGTCGGCCCCTCGCCTAGCTCCTCTGGCGCCTGCTCGTAGCCCGCCGTCTCTGCATGCAGCTCGGCGTCCACCTGCTCGTCGCCCTCGGCGTTCGCCAGCAAGTCCTGCTCATCCAGCGGCTCTTCGCGCGACTCGTCATAGCCGTAGTCGTTGTGGTTCTCGCCAGTGTCACGCCAGCGCCGATCATATTGCCCCTGCCCGGCGGCATAGAATTGCTGGCTCTGGTTCTGATTCTGACGGAAACGCTCGCGCACCTTGGCCGGGCAGTCTACCCGATCAATCATCGCAGCGGTCAGGCTGCCCTTGAAGAATTCCGGCTGGCGCCCCCAGTCGGCGTAGGCGCGCGCAACCATCACAGCGCCAAAGCGCCCGGCGATGGCGATCAACTCCTGAGGATCAGGCTCGCGACGCTGAACATTCAACAAGCTGTAGCGAATGTTCTCGAAGTCGATGAACAACGCGATTTCGTCTTGCATGTGAGGCGCTCCTGCGCAGGTGTAACTGCATACATTGTCATGAAAGGTAGGTATCGCTCATCTGAGATCAGGTGGAGGCTAACTCGCTTCGTTCTATGATGTTCAATCATCCCGCAGATGTTGCTGTGAGATGCGATAACGCGCCGACAGCTCAGTGCAAAATCCGCGCCGCAACATGGCGAGTATGAAGATAGCCGTTGCGCTGAGTATTTTAATGAGCGATCAGGCGGAAAGTGAATCAGCCAGCTAGACACATACCTGAGAGAGACATACCGATCACTATAGTAACATATGGCTGTCCCGCATCGCAAGCGAACTAACAGTTCTGTGAGAAATCTTACAGCGCGCTGTCGTAGCGAGCTGGGGGTTGAAACCGCCAGCCGACGCTCCCCTCTCCTCGCAGGAGCGGGGCTGGGGGTAAGGTCCGGCGCCACGCCAACAATCACGCCGGACATGGTATTACCCATCCAGGGGCCATTCCAGGTAGCGCTCGTCAGCGCGTGGTACACTCAGAGGTGGCTGGGTGGCGCAATCCGCCAGCCACGAGGGGGGTCGCAGATGCGACCGCCCCGCCTGTTGTTGTGCGCCGCGCTGGGTCGGCGCCGCGTGAAGGGATGTTGGCGGCAGTGAAGCTGATCGTCGGATTGGGCAATCCTGGGGCGCGCTTTGCCCGCACACGCCACAATGTTGGCTTCGACGTGGTGGACCTGCTCGCCAGTCGCAATGGCTGGGCCTGGCAGCCGCATCGTGGCAAGTCGCTGGTGGCCAGCGGCGCCTTGCGCTTCCAGGTCGCGTCGCCACCCGCTAGCCCTGCTGATGGAGTTGAGGCGCCCGCGCCTTCTGTGCCCGCCTGGCGCGAGGAGAAGCTACTGCTCGCCAAGCCGCAGACCTTCATGAATGAGAGCGGTGTGGCGGTTGCTGAGTTGGTGCGCTTCTACAAGCTCGATCTGCGCGATCTGCTGATCGTCTGCGACGATCTCGACCTGCCGCTGGCGCGTGTGCGAATGCGCTCGCGCGGCGCCGCTGGCGGCCAGCACGGCCTGGAGTCCACGATTCGCCTGCTGGGAACCAATGACTTCGCCCGGCTCAAAATCGGCATCGGACGTCCAACGCATGGTCGCGCCGAGAATGTAGATTTCCTGCTGAGTGCGCCGCGCGGCGATGAGCGCGCCCAGCTTGACGAGGCCATCGCCAGCGCTGCCGACGCTGCGCTGATGTGGGCGACCGTCGGCGCCGAAGCGGCCATGAACCGCTACAACGCCTGACTCACTCGCCACCTGAGACTCGCGCAGGCGGGCCTTGTGGCGGCCACAGCCGCCTTCAGGCGCGGTTTCAACCGCCAACCTGCTACTACATCACCACCACAAATCCTGGACGGAGGCCTCCTGTGTCGTTGCGTGGACTACTTCCCCTGCTGGAGAACCGCCCCGAGCTGCGTCGCCTGCGCGGCCTGCTGCGCGATCAGGCCGACGCGGCTCCCAGCGTAGCTCCCGGCGCGGCCAACCATCTGCCCGCTATCACCGGGGTCAGCGAGGCGGCCCGGCCCTATCTGGTGGCTGCGCTCACGCAGACACTGGGCGCGCCGCTGCTCTACGTCACACGCAGCGACGAGCAGGTCGAGGCCGTCACGCAGGCGCTGGCCGCGCTCACCGACGGCGCCATCCCTGTGCGCGCCTTCCCCACGCTCGACGCGCTGCCCTGGGAACGGCTGTTGCCCGACCGCGACACCATCAAGGCGCGCATGAACGCGCTGATCCTGCTGACGCGCGCAACGAATGACGCCATCGTCGTCTGCTCGGCGCGCGCGCTCACCCAGTCGATCATGCCGCCGGACGAGTTTCGCGCCGCCCTGCTCGCCCTCAAGACCGCCCAGCGTCTCGATCCGCGCCTGCTGCTGGAGCGGCTGATGGCCCTCGGCTACGACTTCGAGGCGGAGGTCGAGGAGGTTGGCCAATGCACCCATCGCGGCGGCATCGTGGATGTCTTCTCCCCGGCGATGGAGCGCCCCATCCGCATCGAGTTCTTCGGCGACGAGATTGACAGCATCCGCACCTTCGACCCAGAGACACAGCGCTCGCTCAACGCCATCAACGAGGCGCTGCTGACGCCCGCGCGCGAGGCCCTGGCCACCAATGGGCCAGCCGCCGCCGAGCAGCTTGCCACGCTCGATACCGTGGGCCTCAACCCTAGCGCCCGCGAGCGCTGGCAAGACGACCTACAAGCGCTGCGCGAGCGCCAGTCCTTCCCCGACATCGCCTACTACCTGCCCTACCTGCATCAGCCCAGCAGCATCCTGGCCTATCTGCCCGCAGGCGCTTACCTCGCGCTGGGCGACGAAGACGCGCCTCGCCACGAGGCCGAGCAGATGGCTGAGCAGGGCGAGGAGGCGCGCGACCGCCTGGAGCGCGATGGCGAGCATCCGCATGGCCTCGAACCAGCTTTCATCGCCTGGCCCGCGCTGCGTCCACAGCTCGATGCGCTGCCCCAGGCGCGCTTCGCCAGCCTCACCAGCGACGAGCAGGCGCCCGGCGTCGGCGCGACGCTCGCGCCCGACCTCTCCCCGGCGCAATCCTACGGCGGGCGGCTGCGCGCCTTCGCCCAGGATGTGCGCAAGCTGCTCAGCGCGCGACAGCGGGTGGTCATCGCCAGCTTGCAGGCGCGACGCCTCTGCGAGGTCTTTGGCGATGAGGCGCTGCTGGGGCGCAACAACGTCGTCAACGTCTCGCCGCAGACCGATCTGCCAGAGCCGCCGGAGCCGGGCACGCTCACTATCGTACATGGGCGCTTCCCGGAGGGCTGGCACAGCCGTTCGATGGCGCTGACCGTCTTCACCGATGCCGAAGTCTTTGGCTGGGCGCGTGGCCACGGCGCCGCCGACCACCGCAAGCGCGCCGTCACGCCCGCCGCCTTCCTGGCGGAGCTACGCCCCGGCGACTTCGTGGTGCATCAGGAGCATGGCATCGGGCGCTTCGATGGCCTCATCAAGCTCGATGCAGGCGAGGTCGAGCGCGAGTATCTGCTCGTCGCCTACGCTGGCACCGATCGGCTCTACATCCCCACCGACCAGCTTGACCGCATCACCCGCTACATCGGCATGGGCGACGCGGCCCCCACGCTCAGCAAGCTGGGCGGCGCCGAGTGGGCGCGGGCCAAGCAGCGCGCGAAAGAGAGCGCCAAGGAGATCGCGGGCGACCTGCTGCGGCTCTACAGCCTGCGCGAGACGTTGCAGGGGCATCCGTTCCCCTCCGACGACCAACAACCCTGGCTGCAAGAGCTGGAGGAAGGCTTCTCCTATGAGGAGACGCCCGACCAGGAGCGCGCCATCGCCGAGGTGAAGGCCGACATGGAGCGCGCCCGCCCGATGGATCGCCTGGTCTGCGGCGATGTCGGCTATGGCAAGACCGAGGTCGCCCTGCGCGCCGCCTTCAAGGCCGTGCTCGATCAGCGCCAGGTCGCTATACTCGTGCCGACGACCGTGCTGGCGCTCCAGCACTTCAACACCTTCAGCCAGCGCCTGCGCCCCTATCCCGTGCGCGTCGAATTGCTCAGCCGCTTCCGCTCGGAGAAGGAGAACAAGGATACCCTCAAGGCGCTGGAAGAGGGCGCGGTGGACATCGTGATCGGCACGCATCGGTTGCTGCAGAAGGACGTCCATTTCAAGAATCTCGGCCTGCTCATTATTGACGAGGAGCAGCGCTTCGGTGTGTCGCATAAGGAACGGCTCAAGCAGATGCGCGCCGAGGTGGACGTGCTGACACTCTCGGCCACGCCAATCCCGCGCACGCTCTACATGGCGCTCTCGGATGTGCGCGACATGAGCGTGATCGAGACGCCGCCGCAAGAGCGTCTGCCGATTCGCACCTTCATCCGTGAGCATGAGGATGCGCTGATTCGCGAGGTGATCTTGCGCGAGGTAGATCGTGGCGGCCAGGTCTACTTCGTCCACAACAAGGTCAAGGGCATCCAGGCGCTGGCCGATAAGCTGCGCAAGCTCGTGCCAGAGGCGAAGTTCGTCGTCGGTCATGGCCAGATGCACGAAGATGCGCTCGAACAGGTGATGCTCGACTTCTCGGCGGGCGAGGCGCAGGCGCTCGTCTGCACCACCATCATCGAGAACGGGCTGGACATCCCCAACGCCAACACGATCATCGTCAACAACGCCGCCTACTTCGGCCTCTCGCAGCTCTATCAGTTGCGCGGGCGCGTCGGGCGCAGTGGACGCCAGGCCTACGCCTACTTCCTCTATAACAAGGATACCAAGCTAACGCCGGTTGCTGAGAAGCGGCTACGTGCGATCTTCGAGGCGACCGAGCTAGGCGCGGGCTTCCGCATCGCCATGAAAGACCTGGAGATTCGCGGCGCGGGCAACCTGCTCGGCGCCGAGCAATCAGGCTTCATGAACACGGTCGGCTTCGACCTCTACACCAAGCTGCTGGCTGAGGCCATCGCCGAGATGGAGGGCAAGCGCCCGGAGCAGGTCTCCGCGCCCATCAGTGTGACGCTGGAGCTGGCCGTCACCGCCTACATCCCCGACGACTACATCAACGACCGCGCGCTGAAGATGAGCTTCTATCAGCGCATGGCGAATCTGGAGCGCCCAGAGCAGGCCGAGGCGCTGGCGACCGAGTTGACTGACCGCTTTGGCGCGCCGCCTACCCCCGTCGCCAACCTGCTCGGTGTGACGCGGCTCAAGACCGAGGCGGCGCTGCTCGGCTTCGAGGGCATCAGCGCACGCGATGGCGATGTCATCTTCAAGCTGCATCGCACCATCGTCCCTGACCGCGTCGCGCTCTACAAGCGCTTCAAGAACGACGCGCGCGCCCAGCTTGGCGAGGTGCGCGCGCCCCGCCGCCGCTTCAACGCCGACCCCGCCCGCTTCCTCGACGAGCTACGCGAGTTGCTGCCCGTTATCGTTGGCGCCACCCCGCGCCAGGCCGCCGCCGCTGGCGCACGCTGACTCGCAGCCATTGTCCAGCAGGCGAGCGAAAGCGGCGAATAGTCGCGCATGGCCAGCGGTTCGTGGACCCGCGCAGGCGGGTCTGGTGGCGACCGCAGCCGCCTTTTCACGAGCGCCGCTGCCGCCGATGCTCAGCAGTGTCTTACGATGATATCGTATGCTTGTACCATATGACGCCACGCTCCAGACGCCGCATATCACCGACAGGGGAGCGATGCGTCTCTGTTCGCACGACTTCGCCCGCTTGATTGGCCGGCGAGCTCTATCGTGTGCTACTGCTGGAGAGAGCGGGACATCGCACGAGTGAGCCAGAGCGGCGCGCTGCACACGCACGGGCGCCGTAAGTCCAGCACAGGGAGGAGCGCACCGCGATGACGACGAATCTCTATCTGATTCGGCATGGCGAGGCCGTCTGCAACGTTGATGGCACGCTGGCAGGCATACGCAGTGATGTCGGGCTGACC
>JAICSR010000309.1 GCA_025936795.1 Ktedonobacterales bacterium
CGCTTGCGTTCGCGCTTGCTGAGGGCAGGCGTGTTGACCTTCACTAAGCTCGGTGGCGGCGTTTTCTTCGCCTCGAGCTCGTGGAGGCGCTGGAGCGCCGTCGCCAGTTCGTCTCGTAGCGCGGCGTTCTCCGCTTGCAGGGTGGCATACGCGTCGTCGGTGACCATGCCGCTACTCTACCAGTACGGTCAAGTCTGAACACTTACATGTGCATATGTTAGAGCCTCCGCGCTGCACATCATCTAATATTATGTAAAGTAATAGACGCGCTGCGGTAGCGCGTCTGTGAGTGTCAAAAATGTTCCTGGCTAACATGGCGTGGTATCGGATACAATGCAGATGTTGTCCTATGAAGACATGGCGCCTGGCCCACCCAGCCGAGGCGCATATGATGGCGCTCAATTCTATCCCTGCACGACGCTCGCTCAGGCTGGCGAGCGCATGAGATGGATGGCACAAGGTTGTGCGAGCGACCTCGTATCTCTTCCGCGTTGCGAGTGCGCAGATTGGCCGCTGAGTTGCGACGGCTGCGTCGGCGGCGCTTGCGCCCAGGTATCTCCGCCAGGCAATGTCGCCGGATAGAAACGGGCTTCTTTTCACCTGCGCTTCATGCTGCGTGTGCGCCGATGGCGCCGCAGTGAAGCGCAGGGTGAGAGCTGTTCGCTTGTCCGCGACTCGCTGTGTGGCAATGCGCCTGAAAGGAACGATCCGTGTCGGGAACTGGCTCAACCTCGTCTATTTCCATCACGATCTCCACGCCACGCGGCCCTGTGCGTGGCCAATGGCGGCCAGCCAGCGTCACACGCGCCGCCGCCATCCTGCTCCCTGATGCGCCTGGCGCGCTCGGCGGTCCCTTCCACCTCTTCGATGAGCTGGCGGTTCGCATTCAGCGCTCTGGGGCCAGTGTGCTTCAACTCGAGCAGTCCGTTGACACGTTCGATGGGCGGCTCGTTTGCCTGCTCTCGGCGCTGACGGCGCTACGTCGGCAGGGAGTCCAGCGCATGGCGCTGATTGGCTGGCATTCAGGCGCTGCGCTCGCCATTGCCGCTGGGTCGGCTAGCGAATCGGTCACGGGGGTGGCGGCGCTTGCGCCAGACACCTCCTGCGCTGATCTCGTCGCCGAGGTCGCCCCCCGTCGGCTGTTGCTGATGCATGGCTCAGCCGACAACGTGGTTCCTTCCGTCGCCTCGCGCCTGCTCTACGCGCGTGCGGCTGACCCGAAGGAGCTGGTGATCTTCCCTGGCGAGGCGCATGATTTCTCGGTCTTCCATCAGGAAGCGCTCGACAAGCTGGCCGTCTGGACACGCACGCTGCTCCGTAGCCCATTCAAGCCACGCAAGCTGCGGCGTGACACCGGCGACGCCTATGCTGAGCATCCTGAGGCGCCATCTGCGCAGGACGCCGAGGTCGCCCTACCCAGCGCGCTCTAAATGCGCTCGATGCGCCCACTGTCTGATTCGAAGACATCCCAGCGGCGCATGGTGAAGGGATAGGAATGGATCTGAAGATACGACCGCTTGCCAGCGGGGATGTCGAGGCGCTGATGGAACTGGCGGTCCTCGCCTGGGAGCCAGTGTTTGCATCGTTCCGCCACATCCTTGGCCCGGCGATTTTCCCACTCCAGTACCCTGACTGGCCCCAGCAGCAGCGCGATCAGGTGGCGAGGGTCTGCGCCGATAGCTCTGGCATGACCGTGCTGGTGGCGGAGGTGGATGGCGCTGTGATGGGCTTCATCGCCTATGAACTCGACCTGGCTGCGAAGACTGGCGAGGTAGATCTGCTCGCCGTGCATCCCGATCACCAGAACCAGGGCATCGGCACGACGCTGAACACCTATGTGCTCGACGAGATGAAGGCGCACGGTGTGCGGATGGCGGTCGTCGCCACGGGCGGCGATCCTGGCCATGCCCCGGCTCGGCGGTCATATGAGAAGGCAGGCTACACGGGTTTGCCACTCGTCCGCTATTAAAGGCGCTGTAGCCGACGAGGCGCGCATGAACACGGCAAGAGGTCCCAACCTGCTGATGGTTTGGCGCCTCTCGCCATGTTTCTGGGATCACATGTTTCGCGCGTTGCCAGCGGTCATCGCTGTCTCAGGCCCCGTCTGAGCCGCTTGCCGGAGTGGAGGAGAGCGCGAGCGTCGGCTGCGTTGGCTGCCGCAGGATGCGGGCAAAGAGGCCGAGCGAGGGCGTCAGCGCCAACGCGGCCACCACCAGCGCTGCTGGCAGCGAGATCATCGAGCCAATCGCGCCGACGACCGGCCCACCTGCGATCTGTCCCAGCGCGTCGGCCTGCCCCTCCAGTGAGAGCAGAGTCGCGCGCACGCCTGGCTCGGCGCTCTGATTGAGCCAGGCGGTATAGAGCGGCACGGTCACGCGGCGAATGACGTTGACCGCCAGGTAGGCCGCGACCGCCAGCGCGAAGCCGCTCGCCAGTCCAAAGATCAGCATGCCTGCGACCAGCGCCGCCGTCAGCGCAAAGAGCGCGCGTGCGACGGCGCGGTGGCTGTTCACGTCCACCCGCCGACGCGCCAGCTCGGTCGCTAGCAGCCCCAGCAGCAGGATGCTCGCCGAGAACACGCCGAACCAGACCACCGGCTGGAATGGTCCCAGCGGTGGCAAGCCAGTATCCTTGAGGAAGTGCGCGTCTCCCAGGCGGTCGAAGCCTTCGCTGGACATCCCGACGAACAACTCGATGCCGAGGATCAGCAGGAGCGTCGGTCGCATGCGCAGCAATCCCCAGCCCGTGCGCAGGGTGGCGCGAAGCTGGTCGAGCCGCGCCCTGACGCCTCGCTCAACCAATTGCTCCCCCGCCTCAATGGACTCGACGCGCTGCGGTGTCTCTGGCATGACGATAGCGACGACCGCCGCCAACGCCAGCCCCAAGCCACCTGCCACCTCCAGCGGCAGATTCAACCGCACACTTGCCAGCGCCACACTACCCGCCACGCCAACCAGTCCGGCGATCATGCCAACCTGGCTGGCGCGCAGGAAGGCGCGATTCGCCCGCTCGACGCCAACTTCATCGGTGATCCACGCCTCCTCAGCGCCGCTGATGAAGGTGTAGCCAGCGCCCCAGAGCGCCTGCGCTACCAGGATTGGGCCAAAGTGGGGGAACAGCCCTTCCAGCAGGAATCCCGCGCCGGTGAGCGCGACACCCAGGACCACCGATGCCCGTCGGCTGAAGACATCAGCCAGCGCGCCCGTCGGAATCTGCAAGACGAAGATCGAGCCTTCGAGCGCTGTCCCTACCAGGGTCAGTTGCAGCGGAGTCAGCCCCGCCGCTTGCACACGGTAGACGGTCGTCACTGTGCCATATAACGACATCAGCAGCGCCAGTGCGCCTTCGAGCGCCAGATAGATCGCCATTGGATGACGTTTCACACGCCACAACATACATCTCAACCCGTTCGCTATCATCGCCAACATCAGCGCATGAGCATCGCAAGGGTTGGTGGACGTAGCGGGCTGGGTGGGCAGTGTGACCCGACAGCGCACGGCGGCGCGCATGCCGCCGCCTGGGCGTCAGGAGCTGGGCGAAGAAGTGGGATCGGGGCCGGGGCGCTGCGCTATGCGCTGGTAGGCAGCGTGCGCTGTCTCGCCCTGATAGCCGCTACGTCACACAGGGAGGATGCTGACATGGGAGAGAGCCTTTCGTGTGCGAGCGGCGAATCCGCAACCATGAGCTATGCGCAGGGAACTATGCGCAGGATGGAGGCAGCGCGTGCTGTGTTAGCGCCATTGCCCCGCGAAGCCTTCCGCACTATATCCGGTGGCGCGGCGCCTGTCAATCGTCGTTGTGTGCAGCGAACTCAGCGTCCATGTGGTGTTTCACGTGAAACACCGGGCGCTCCCCCACAAAGAAGCCGTCCCGTCGCAAGCCCTTGCTGCAATGGGACGGCTTCTCCGCCTCACTCCGGTGAGACTACTTGCCAGGGCGCAGCGTGTTGAGCAGGTCGGCCTGCGCCAGCAGCGAGCGCAGACGCACACGCTCGCCTTCGCCCAGCGGAGCTAGTGGCCTGCGCGGCTCGCCGCCATAGTGCGCGACGAATTGCAGCGCCGCCTTGAGGCCCGCTACGCCATAGCCCGATGTCACCGCCGCGTTCACTGGAATCAGGCGCGCTTGCAGTGTGCGGGCATCGTCCAGCTTGCCCTGCTGGTAGAGATCGAGCAATTGGAGGCATTCGCGCGGCGCGATATTCGCCAGCGCGGCGACGGCGCCCGTCGCGCCGACCACCAGCGCTGGCAGGAGGAAGCCCGCGCTCCCCGCCAGCGTCGCGAAGCCTTCACGGGCGCCCGCCACGATTTCGGCCAGCTTCGTCACATTGCCTGAACTGTCTTTCACGCCGACAATGTTGGGGTGGGCCGAGAGGCTGATGACGGTCTCGGCGTCGAGGTCTATCCCCGCCGCGTTGCCCGGCATGTTGTAGATCATCAGCGGCAGCGGGCTGGCATCGGCGACCGCCTGATAGTGGGCGCGCTGTACGGGCATGCCCATCTTGCCGCCATAGTGGCTCGGCGGCAAGACCAGCGCCACATCGGCGCCAGCCTCCGCCGCCAGCGTGCAGTGCGCGATGGTCTCGCGGGTGGATTGACCGCCCGCGCCCGCCAACACCTGCGCCTCTGCGCCCGCCGCCTCGCGGATTGTCGCGATAACGGCGCGCCGCTCATCGAGGTCCAGGTGAATCGCCTCGCCGTTGGAGCCGAGCGCCACGATGTTGACAATGCCGCGTTCGCGCAGGCGTTCGATATGGGCGCGTAGAGTCTCCAGGTCCAGCGACTCATCTTCATGAAAGAACGTCGGGACGGGTGGATAGATGCCAGCGATAGGCGCTTGCTGTGCGGTCATGCGCCCGTCTCCGTCGCCCCGCTATGCTTGGCGCTACGCACAGGGGCGCTCTTGTCCCCGCTCTTGCTGGCGCTGCTACCGTTGGCGCTGGCGCTCATGCGCCCTGGACGCGCCAGCACCGCCGGGTCATGGCCGAGCAGGTCGAG
>JAICSR010000400.1 GCA_025936795.1 Ktedonobacterales bacterium
AGCCGGGCAATGGCTGCCCCCTCCCCAACCCCTCTCCCGCCGCAGCGGGAGAGGGGCTTTCACGCTTCCGCACTCCCCTCGCCCTGTGGGAGAGGGGCTGGGGGTGAGGTCTGGCGCCACGCCAACGACCGATGAGAACCGCGACAAGGACAAGTCGCGGCGCCTCCGGACACTCCCCGACACGGCTTCTCCACACCTGCCCACATCAGCTTGACAACCATGCCGCGTATTCGCTATTTGTAGAACGTAGTTTCTATTTTTGCGGATAGCGCGGGAGGATGCCCATGTGCGCGACGGCTCTCAACCAGGTGATGACGTGGCCTGTGGCGTCGGAACTGACGGCGCCTGTGATTGCCTGTGCGCTCGCCACACCCTATGGCGTGCCAGCGGCGGAGTGGTTGGAACTGGCCGAGGCGCTCCACGCACGCTGCGCACGGCTGACGGATCGCGTCGTCTGGCTGGGACGCCGCGGTCAGGCGTGGCCCGATGGCGCGCTGCTCGACCTGGGGCGCCGCTCAGCGAGCGAGGCGCAGGCGGCTTGCGAGCAGTTGATGGCATGGCTCGTCGCTCAGCAGCTCACCGCGCGCATCGGCATCGGCCCATCGCGGACGCTCGCCCAGCTAGCCGCGCTGCGGGCCGCGTCAGGGGTGGTGCGAGCGGTGGACCCTGAGGAGGCGTCAGCGTTCATTCAGCGCTTCCCGGTGGATGCGCTGAGCGGCCTGGCGTCGGCAGCCATCACGCCCGCATTGGTCGCGCGGCTGCGAGCGGCTGGCCTGCAAACGCTGGGAGCGGTGGCGCTGCTGGATGCGCGCGACCCAACGGCGCTGCGCCGCCAGTTTGGCGATGAGGCGGGCGCGGGCCTGGCGCTGATCGCGCAGGGAAACGACCTCTGCCCGCCGCAAGCAGGGTCTGCGCCATCGCATAGCGCGTGCGATGCGAGGCAGGGTTGCGTGACGCGCATGGACTGAACGACGCGACGTGCGCTTGCTCCCGGAGCGATACTTCGCACTGTGCCTCAGGCGCGAGCGACCTGCGCGCGTGGGCGCAGCGTTGCCAGGACGCAGATGATGGCCGCCAGCGCCGCAGGCGCAAAGAGTAATCCGGCGCTGATCTGGTAGCTGATCTGGGAACCGGCTGTCTGAGGCTGCATCACCTCGACCAGGATGTCACCCGCGATGAGCAGATAGATACCGCTGATGCAGAGGACAGCGCCCAGCAACAGCAGCCACCGCCAGACGCCGCGTGCCAGGTCGCGGGTGTCCTGCATGGCGCTGAAGGCGACGATCAGTGACGCCACCACCAACCCCATAGTCGTGACAAGCGAGAGCGTATTGTCGTAAGTCACCCCCGGGCCATAGGTGACCGTACCAGTGACGCTGCGCACAGTATGCTGCGTCAGTGAGAACACCAGCGCTATGATGCCCAGCAGCCCTGCCAGGAACCCAGACACACGCTCGATGCTCCGCATCTCCCAGCCTCGCATTCAGCGCTCTGCGAGCATTCACTATGCGCCTGCCAACTCGCTTTTCAATCCACTGCACTGTATGACCTCGCGCCGAACGCTGTCAATCGGCCAGCGCGCCGAAGAGCGTCGTCGTTGGTTGGCCAGCATCAGCAACAAGTAGCCAGGCGTCGCATGTCAGACAATTTGCAGTTACGTAACGACGCGACAATCTTCCATAACAAACGATCTGCCCAGCCGTTCACCGATGCGAGCGCTGGAACGGTGAGGCCCCTGGCGCGTAGCGGGGCAACGCATTCCATCACCAGCGCTTGATGATCGCGCCTGCCCTTGCGCTATCGCCAGCGGGGACTCAGCAATAGGGGAGGCAGTGAATCATGTCCGGACACCTCGCAATTCTCATCTTCGAAGCGCTCATGGGATTGTTCACCGTGTACACAGCGTACAGCCTGTTCGCCTGGACACCTGCGAGCATTGCCAAGGCGCGCGACGCGCTACACATAGCTCGGTGGTTCTGGCTCCTCGCAGGAGTCGTGGCCACCATCGGCGCCGCTGGCCTGTTCACAGGTCTTGCTGTTCCAGTCGTCGGCGCGCTAGCTGCGCTCTGGATGGTCGCCTACTTCATCGTGGCGGCGCTTGTCCACATCACACACCACGACATGGGCAATCTAGCGGCGCCACTCATCTTCCTCGTGATATTCGTCGCTCTCGCCGCGTTGCGCTGGAGCGATCTGGCGCCGATACTGACACTCTTGTAGCACGCACACTGTAGCGCATTGTCATACAGCGTCCGGAAAGCCCCTCGCCCGCCGCAGCAGGGGAGGGGTTGGGGAGGGGCAGCCAGCGCCAACACCACAAACGACCGCGCTGTCAATCGGCGACGGCCTCGTAGCTTGGCTCGCCAGGCGACGAGGCCGATTCGCCCTCGTTGATGTAACGCTTGCCACGCAGCAGCGAGGCGATGGCCGCGACGACACACATCCCCGCCGAGATGTAGAACGCGGCGTGCAACCCAACCATGAACGGCCCGGAGATCAGGTTCGGGAAGAAGTCTTTGCCCAGCAGAATGTTGAGATTCGCTGGCGAGATGTGCGCGCGCAGCGGCTCTGGCAAAAGCACGCCGATCGGGTTGTAGCCGAGGAACGCGCCGAAGAGCGCCGCCGTCGGTGGCAGATGCGCGATCTGCGCGGCCGCCTTCACAGGCACGCCATACTTCGTCAGCCCATTGTAGAAGGCTGTGGGAATCGAGGTCGCCAACCCGGCGATGACGATGCTGAAGAACAGGCCGATGCTGAAGAGCGAGGCTGAGTTCTGGAAGGTCGCGCGCATCCCAGAGGAGACGCCGCGTGTGTCCGGCGGCACGCTATTCATGATGGCCGTCGTGTTCGGCGCAGCGAAGAGGCCAGAGCCAGTGCCCAGCACGAGCAGACACAGCGCGAACCAACCATAGTTGAAGTTGGCGGGCAGCAGTGTCAGCCCGATGAAGCCCACCGCCTGCATCAGCATGCCCAGCGTCGAGAAGGTTCGCGCGCCGAAGCGGTCGGAGAGCCAGCCGCTCAGCGGGCCAAAGACGATGAAGCCCACCAGTAGCGGCGTCATGTAGATGCCCGCCCACAGCGGCGTCTCCTCATAGCTGAAGCCATGCAGCGGCAGCCAGATGCCCTGCAGCCAGATGATGAGCATGAACTGCAAGCCGCCACGCCCCAGCGACGAGAGGAATCCGGCGCTGTTGCCAAACGTGAACATGTGAATCTTGAACAGGTCGAGCCGGAACATCGGGTCCTCGACATGCAGCTCGATGAAGATGAAGATGCCCATCAGGACGACACCCAGCGCTAGCGCCGTCAGCACCAGCGGGCTGGTCCAGCCCATCGGCGAGGAGCCATACGGTTCGATGCCGTAGGTCACGCCGAGCAGCAGGCTCGTCAGGCCGAGCGCGAAGGTGATATTGCCCGCCCAGTCAATTTTCTGGTTGCTCCTGATGGTGGCCGTCTCGCGCAGGTTCCTGTACGCCCAGATCGTGCCAAACAGGCCAATCGGCACATTGACGAGAAAGATCAGCCGCCAGTTGATGACCGCCAGGACGCCGCCCAAAATCAGCCCGATGAACGATCCAGCGATAGCCGCAATCTGATTGAAGCCCATCGCCATGCCGCGCTGATCGGACGGGAACGCGTCCGTCAAAATGGCCGTGCTGTTCGCGAAGAGAAAGCCTGAACCAACCCCCTGAATCAGCCGCGAGATGAT
>JAICSR010000155.1 GCA_025936795.1 Ktedonobacterales bacterium
CGACCCGATCCTCAGCCGCCTGAGCCATCTTGGAACTGTCCTTTCCGCTTGCGTCTCAAGTCGTATCTCCTGTGTCTTGCTGGCCTGACGTTCTGCGCCGGGCCGGGCGCGCGGTATCCCGTCCTGGGTGTCCCCTGCGCCAGTCTCATTCCACGCGCATAGCATGCCGAGATGCCCGATTTGGCGCGCTAATCTCGGCCAGCTTCGGCCTGCATCGGCTGTGGCAGCGTGTAGAGCCGCGCCGTGTGGGTGGAATAGCAGGCGCCCCTTCAGGTCACTGGCTGCTCTGAACTGGGCCGACGCTCACCCTCTGGCGCGCCGAGTAGCTGGCGCATGCGGATGGGTATGGAGCGATGCGTGCGTCACTCCGCCTCGCAGCCGCAGCTTACTGCGACTAACAAGACCATTCATGCGCATACGACAGGGGTGCATGCAGCGTATCGTCGAGGGCGCTATGTATGGGCAGGGCCAGTGAGGAGAGGAAACGAGGAGCGGGTTCCCATCACATCGAGATGTACCAGACCATCGTCAATGTGATACTCCCATGGTGGCTCGACGAAGGTTGTCCAACGCTTTACGCCCCAACTATCCCACGCCGCCAACTCAAGTTCAGCAGACAGAACAACGACGCCACCATGCCGGCGCCAATGATGGAAGCCAAATTCGGCGCGATCTTCCCATAGCCGGGTCGGACCTTTCAGGTCATACGCCAGGATGCGTTCTCCTGCGCCGATGAAAAGGAGATGCGTCTCTGGAACTAGCAGAATACCGGGATGAGATCCTGCCCAGTGATTGGGAGAGTAGCGCTGGACGACACAGAGAAAAGGCCAATCAAACCCGCGTTGAACCTCAACATAGAATGCGCTCCTGTTGGTCTGATCCAGGTCGAATTCCTCGATGTGCGCCGTATGCTCGCCATAGTATTCAGGAATACTTTCCGCCATGCTTACGGTATAGTCAGCGATAGCTGTCCGGATCATTGTGTCTCCTTGTCAATCGGGCGCCTGCCCGTCATCTTGTGGCAGACGGCGTTGGTCGCCAGCAGATGAGCGCACAGCCCAACACGTGCAGCGCCTGGTGATGCCGATCTGCCGCGCGTAGCGCCCCCTTGAGGCGACAAAAGCGGTACAGCCACGAGAGTACGCTAGTGGAAGGCGCGGGGGATGCGCTTCTTCCACGCCGTCGGCAGGATGACGTCTATCGCGTCGTCCACCGTGACAATGCCGAGCATCTTGCCCTCATCGTCCACCACGGGCAGCGCCACGAGGTCTTCGTCGGCGATCAGCCGCGCCACGTCGCGCTCCTCGTCGAGCGGCCGCGCGATGCACTCCACCGGGCGCATCACGTTCATCATCTGCGCCTGTGGATCGGCCAGCAGCAGGTCGCGCAGCGAGACCACGCCAACCAGCCGCCCTTCCATCCAGAGCGTGAAGGGACGCGGCTCGGCGGCGACTGTCTGGCTGGCGTTGGGCCGGGAGCGTGCGCCGTTGCGGGCGCCCGTGCGGGCGCGCATGGCAGGGCGACGCACGGGGGCCACGCGCGCGGGCGGCGTATCTTCGATCACGACATAGACCTCTGGCAGCGCTTCTGGCAGCGGATCATCCGCGCCGGTGGCGGCGGCCTTGGCCTGGGCGCGCATCAGCTCGATCACCGCGCCGACGGTCGCCCAGTCTGGCACGGCGACATACTCGGTCGTCATGATGCCGCCTGCGCTGTCCTCCGGGTAGCCCAGCAGCGTCGCCACATCCTCGGCCTCCTCGCGCTCCATGCGCCCCAGCAGGTCAGCGGCCTCCTCGCTGGTGACGTTTTGCAGCGCATCCGCCGCCTCATCTGGCTCCATCTCCTCCAGCACGTCCGCCGCGCGCTCCGGGTCCATCTCGCGCAGCAGACGTCCGCGCTGCTCGTCGTCCAGCTCTTCGAGGGCGTCGGCGGCGTGCGCGTCGTCTAGCTCGGTCAGCAGCGCGGCGCCCGCCTTCGGGGTCAGTTGCTCCACGATGTGCGCCAGGTGCGCGGGCTGCATCAGCGCCAGACGCTCGCGTGGCACGCGCAGTTGCAGCGCATCAATATAGGCGTTATCGGCGGCGGGCGCTACCTGCGCCCAGTCAATCAACTGTGGCCGGCTGCTACTTTCATGGCGCACGAGCTGGTTGACGCGATCACCCAGCCGTGGCCCCACCAGCCGCCGCAGCATCGCGTTTGGGCCGACATCCACCGCGACCAGACGATACTGTCCCTCGGAAGGCGCCAGGTCGAGGTCGTTGATGCGCACCACGCGCCTGCCCTCGACATCCACCACCTGCCGGTCGAAGAGGCCCGAGCGCAGCACCAGCTCGCCGGGGCGCTGCTCGAACTGGCGCAGGTTGAGCGCGGGCGAGTTCAGCCGCACGCCAGCGGTCGTCATCTCCGCCACACGATTCCACGGGATGAAGATCCGGCGCGAGCCGCGCACCGCTTTGAACTTGGCGACCAGCCCGACCACGACCGGGTAGACATCTGGCCCCTCGACGGCGTTCTCGTCGGGCGTGCGCACCACGAGGTCTTGCAGCAGCGCCACCTCTTCGCCCGTCGGCGCCTGAATGGGCTTATCCAGCAGTTCTGTCAACGACGCCATAGCGCCACTCCCCTCTGTGGCTGGGTAGCCCTCAGCCTGCTCTATTTCAACGCTCGCGGAGTTCCCACCTCACCCCCTGGCCCCCGCTCCCGCGAGGCGAGGGGGAATCGAACCGTCTGGCTCCCCTCTCCTCACAGGAGAAGGGCTGGGGGTGAGGTCTGACGCACATCTGAGACGATTGCAGTTAGCTCAAGAACGGCACGCCGAGCAGCGGCAGCACGACGCTGATGATCATGATGAGCGAGAGCGCGCTGAGCAGCCCCACCGTCGCGTAGGCGATGATGTTGTTGATGCGCCCGTTGACATACTTGCCCATGATGTTGCGGTCATTGACCAGCAAGACGATGAAGACCAGCAGAATCGGCAGCAACACGCCGTTGATGACCTGCGCGACAATGATCAGTGGGACCAGCATGCTGCCAGGAATCACCAGTGCGACGATGGCTCCCGCAACCAGCAGGCCGATGAAGAGGCCGTGAAAGATGGGCGCCTGACGAAACGTCATCGAGATGCCGTGCTCGAAGCCAAACGACTCGCAGAAGGCATAGGCAGTGGTCAGCGGCACGACAGCGGCCGCCAGCACCGATGCGCCGATCAGGCCAATCGCAAAGATCGTCTCAGCGTACTTGCCAAGGAACGGGACCAGCGCCTGCGCCGCCTGCTGCGCGGTCTGCAACTGCACGCCCGCGCCATGGCTGCCGACGTAGACGGTCGCGCCAGTAGCGATGATGATGAATGCAGAGATAATGTCGCCGAAGACGGCGCCGGTATAGGCGTCTTTGCGCTCGTTAGGATAGGTTTCCATCGGGATGCGCTGCTCGGCGACGCTCGACTGGATGTAGAGCTGCATGTAGGGCGTGATGGTCGTGCCGACCGTGCCGACGAACAGCAGAATATAGGCGCTGGTGATGTGCGCCGCCGGGTGAACCACCTGGAGCGCGACCTGGCCCCAGTCCGGACGCGCCAGAAATGCGGCGACTGGATAGGCGAAGAAGGCCAGCGTCATCGCCAGAAAGACCTTCTCAGCGCGACTGTATGAGCCACGGGTAATCAGCATCCAGAGGCCAATCACCACCAGCGGAATGGTGACCAGGCGGGGAATGCCAAGTATGTCCGAGGCAGCGGCGATGCCTGCGAACTCGGAGAT
The DNA here is from genome assembly GCA_025936795.1 of Ktedonobacterales bacterium. Lineage (GTDB taxonomy): Bacteria > Chloroflexota > Ktedonobacteria > Ktedonobacterales > JADMIN01 > JAKAIY01. The sequence goes on from JAICSR010000155.1 coordinate 3,759, forward strand.
GGTCAGCAGCGCATTGGCGATGAAGAGTGTCAGCATGGCGAAGGCGGCGCCGCGCACGCCAAACCGCTCGCGAATCAGGTCGGAGAGACCTTTGTTGGTGGCGGCGCCCATGCGCGCGCACATCTCCTGGACGACGGCCATGCTGATCGTGATGGGGATGAGCATCCACAGCAGGCCGTAGCCATACTGCGCGCCGACGGCGGCGTAGGTGGTGATGCCGCCAGCGTCATTGCCGGCGTTCGCAGCGATCAATCCTGGACCGAGAAAGCTGAGCGCGGCGAGCGGGCGAAAGAACGGCTGCTGACGCAGCGCGCGAAACCGCTTGGCCAGCGACGGCCCGCGGCTGATGACCGGGCGCATGATCGGCTTGATTGGCTTGATCGCGCGCTGCGCAAATAGCATTGGACCAGACATGCCCTGCAGGCCAGGCGCATGAACTTTCTGCTCCATGAGGCGTCTCCCTTCATGGAGACAGGCGCCGACGCGCGTGGGCGTCGGGCCTTGCAGGAGCGCCTCGCAGGTTGGGGAGGGGCTTACCTCAGGCGAACGACGGCAGAACGCGCAGACGCGATGTCTCGATAAGTTAAAGTGAGTTTCGGTTGATGACTACTTGAGCCAGCGTCCATTGACGTTATTGTTCCTCCATGTCCGCAGCGCCGGTCTCATTCCCCACCTGAGGCAAGAATCATTCCACTGCAAGCGTGGCAGTGGACCAGGGGAGACACCCAGTGATGCGGAACACCAGCGCCAGAATCCATGCGAGCGAGACGACGACAGCCAGCGCGGCGCGCGGCGGTTGACGAAAAGCTGACATGAGGCGCTATGCGGTCGGGGTGGCGCGCTTGAAATTGAACGCGGAGCTTACCTGCTACTAGCGAGATCGCCCGGTGGTTCACGCGACGCTATCACGCACCCGCACGCCATTTTATTATACACCACGCTGGCGGGTTCGTGACTGATTCCCCCAAGAAGATAGTGCTAGCCTGATTGCTTCATGCAAAGCTGGAACCAAATCACTGCGGGATGAGTCGCGCAAGCACGAATGCGATCACGAGTGGGCGAGTGACCTCGCCGCCGAAGTGGCTGTTTGTAAATTGCTCGATCTCGTCAAGCAGGCCTTGCCGCCTGGTGGGTTCCATCATCTGCGTCACCGAATAGGATGACATCAGCTTGCGGTACTGGTCGCTGGTGTAGGTCTGGTCCCAGTCAAAGCGGCGCATGGTCACGTCCGTAAAGCGCGGGTCCTGTTGCAGCGGCGCGTAGATACGCGCGGTCGCAGCTTCACGTGGCGGCGCCACCTCCCGCCCCCCGCCTTCGCCGTACTTCTGATAGATGGGCTGGACGGCATCAAAGAACCCTCGGTCAACGGCCGATTGCACCTGGATCAGTTCCACAACCGCCAATACGCCACCGGCATGGAGCAGTTCGGCGGGGCGGTCGCGTTGCGCTTGTGGCGAAATCCAGTGGTACGCCGACGCCGAGAAGACGCAGTCGAAGGCGCCAGGTTCGAGGTCAACCTGTTCAAAGTCGGCCACCACGACGTTGAGGTTGGGTGAAGCGATCCTCTGCCGAAGATGCCTGGCAAGCTGCGGTCCAAGTTCGACCGCGGTCACGGTTGCGCCGTGGGTGAGCAAATCTCCCGTCGCCTGGCCAGTGCCAGGGCCAACCTCGACAATTTTCGGTCGGTCCGGCAACCACGAGAAGAGGATGTCGAACAACTCCGCCGGGTAGTGCGGACGAATCTCGTCGTACATGGAGGCAACCCGGTCAAACGAAAGGCGGACATCGCTTGGTATGCTCATCGTGTCATTCTCGCATGGCGCCGCTTATATGAGTCTGCTGTGTCCGAACGCATTCCCTTGATCCAGAGCAGCCGACGCAGCCCAGGAAACGAGGCTCAAGCTAGAACAACCTCCCATAGAGGGAGGTCATGAGGTTCAAGTGGTGGAATCGTGATGCAGATCGGGTCGGGGTGGCCGGATTCGAACCGGCGGCCTCATGGTCCCAAACCATGCGCGCTGACCAACTGCGCTACACCCCGTCATGGATTCGCAGGGATTCTTGCGAACCCATACCCGCTCAGTATAGAACCGGCGTCAGCCCGGCGTCAAGCGCGCTGGGACATGTTAGCAGCCAGGCGACCTTGCACGCCGTCTGTTTCTTTACAACGCGGCGCGATAGGCCAGCATGTGGGCCAGCCCCCCAAATGGGCCGCTGGCGCGTTACATTGATGGAGAGATGGTGGAGACTGGCGCGCGTTTTACGATGAGCAAACGCGCAGCAGGGCAGCAGGGCATACGGGAGGCCAGAGGGCATGAGGGTCGGAGTTCTGAGCGCGTGGGCAGCCACGAAGCGGCGGCGTCTGGGCGCGCGCCGGACGTCGCACGCGGCGTCTGGCGTCTCTGGCGCGCTGGCCGCGTTGCTGCTGGCGCTGCTCGCCACGCTGCTCGCCACGCTGGGCGGCGCACCAGCCCTCGCTGCGCCTGCCGCCGCGCCGCCAGCCAATCGCCCGACCGAGGCGGTCGCCTACGCGCGCATCGCGGTCGTGCGCGTGCTCAGCTATTACTATGGCAGGACGGCGAACTCTGGCCCAATCCCGGTGCTCACCCCGTGCATCGGCGATGGCGCGCTGATTGGCACGACTGGCGACAACCTCAACTCCTACAGCTATGCGCTGATTCCGACCGCGCTCGTCAACCCAATCAATCCGTGCCTGGGCGTCCAAACAGCGTTTGAGCAGTTCAATGGGCAGGCCGCCAACTGGGGGCTGCTCCGCATTCAGGTCAACCTGAATGTCGCCTATACGGGTGTGGGCGCCGCGCAGCAAGCCAGCGTCGCCTATAGCATAGACCCCGGCCAGATTCGCACGACGGGCGCGCCCGCTGGCCCGCAACTGCTGGCGCTGCCCCTTGGCCTGCTGAACGGCTCGCCCAACCACGATCTCCCCGTGCTCGAAACGCCGCAGCCCTCCGATGCGCCAGCCGATCCCGCCGCCAACACGCTGATTGATCTGACCGGACCGACTGGCGCGCTGCTCAACGCCTCCGCGTTGACGCCCGACCAGCTTGCCTCCACGCTCTATCCTATGGCGCTGCCAGCGACGCAGGCGTTCCCCGGCGCCGTCCAGCCTGCGCAAACGACTACGGCCACCGCCAGCGCGGCGACACCAATCGCCACGGCGACCACCTCGGCGCAGGCTCAGCAGACCGCCGCGCAGCTCTCGCTTGGCGCGGTCGAGGTGGATGGCAATGGGCGGCTGATTGGCATGGTGGGCGCCAATAGCCAGGGAAGCCATATCATCTACAGCGCGAGCGACCTGCAACGGGCCATTGGCAGCGTCACAGGCAAGCAGGGGCAGTTGATGACGGGCTGGCAGCAGGGGCTGGACGCATTCTATGCCACGCCGCCGCAGTATAGCGCCGCCCAGACGGCCTTCAAGGCGCTGAGCAGCAGCTATGCGGACTTCGGCGGCGTCCAGCCGTTCGCCAGCGCCGCCGCGCAAGGGACCGGCGACATCCCCGCGCTCACCAACGCAAACGGCGCGACCACCAACCCTAAGGCGCCCGTTGGCCCGCTCGGCGCTGGGCTGAGCAAGCAGGAGATCTTCCTGGTCGTGGGGCTGGCGCTGCTGCTGGCGGCGCTGCTTGGGCTGGTGTTCTTCCTGCGCCGCCGCTCGGCGCGACAGCGCGCAACGGCGCAGGCGCAGATGGCGCCCTCGCTAGAGGAGGCGCAACTCAACCTGCTGCCACCCGACATGCCGCTCGACGCCGTGCCGGAGGATGATGAGCCGACGCGGCCTATCACGCGGATAGACCTGAACAACGCGCTGACGGCGGCAGGCGCGGCGACCGGCGCCGCCTCCATCGCCGATCTCGCTACGGCGCGCATGCCCGCTGCGCCGCGCCGCGTCACCGCTCAGCGCAAGGTCTCCGTCCTCACGGCTCAGAGCGCCGGGATGGTGGACCCCGGCATCAAGCGCATCAAAGAACCCAACCAGGACAACATCTTCGCACTGGAGGGCGTGCGCGCCGCGATTGGTCGGCTCCAACCCTACGGCCTCTTCATCGTGGCCGATGGCATGGGCGGCCACCTCAATGGGCAGCTTGCCAGCCGCCTCACCATCGAAACGGTCGCGCGCACGGTCGCGCACGCGCTCAGCTCGTCGCAGTCCTACGATAGCCCGGCGCTTGCGGGGCTGCTGGTGGAGGGCGCGCAGCTTGCGCACCAGGAGCTACAGCGCCGCAATAAAGAGCAGAACAGCGACATGGGCACCACCATCACCGCTGCGCTGGTCGTGGATGATCGCGCCTACATCGTCAACGTCGGCGACAGTCGCACCTACTTGCTCAACCCCGACGCCGGGCTGCGCCAGATCACGCGCGATCACTCCGTGGTGGCGAGTTTGGTGGCGAATGGCGTCATCCGCCCGGAAGACATCTACATTCATCCCCGCCGCAATCAGATCTATCGCAGCCTGGGGGGCAACGACTCCGACCTGGAGATAGATACCTTCGAGGAGGAGCTACAGGCCGGCGATAAGCTGCTGCTCTGTAGCGATGGTCTCTGGGAGATGGTGCGCGACCCGCAGATGGCCAACATCCTGCGCGGCGCGGTCAACCCGCGCCAGGCGGTGGAGCTGCTGACGCGCGAGGCCAACACCAACGGTGGCGAGGATAACATCGGCGTGGTCGTCGCCCGCATGCGCGAGGGGCTGCCTGCCGACGCGCAGCCCGGCATGCACATGGTCGCTGGCCCGCAGGACGCACCCCCTCCTGACGCATAGGCGGCGCGCCCGCGCCCTGTGACCCAGCCCACACCTGGCCATCACGCCGCTTGATATATACTTGGATGGATACTTGCTTGATGCATACTTGCTTGCGAGAGCTGTAGCAGCC
>JAICSR010000200.1 GCA_025936795.1 Ktedonobacterales bacterium
ATCAGCGGGATGCCCGCCGCATGCGCAATGTCGGCGACGGCGCGGAAGTCGAGCGTGTCGAGGCGCGGGTTGCCGACCGATTCGGCGTAGATCGCCCTGGTGCGCGGCGTGATCGCCTTGCGGAAGTTTTCCGGGTCGCTGGAGTCCACGAAGTGCGTGGTGATGCCCAGCCGCGGCAGGGTCTGCGCGAACAGGTTGTACGTGCCACCGTAGAGGCCCGCGCTGCTGACAATCTCATCTCCGGCGCTGGCGATATTGGCGATGGCGATGAACTCCGCCGACTGGCCTGAGGCCGTGGCCAGCGCGCCAACGCCGCCTTCCAGGGCCGCGATGCGCCGCTCGAAGACATCCTGCGTGGGATTCATGATGCGCGTGTAGATGTTGCCGAACTTCTTCAGCGCGAAGAGGTCAGCGGCGTCCTCGGCGTCCTCGAAGACGAAGGAGGTCGTCTGATAGATCGGCACCGCGCGCGAGCGGGTCGCTGGATCGGGGCTTTCCTGCCCGGCATGCAGGCTCAGCGTCTCGAAGCGCAGGGTTGGAGCCGTCTCAGCGGTTTCGGTTGTCTCGGTCGCCGCCGCCGTATGCCCATTCGCCGCTGCGATCACATCATCAGGGGCTTTCACGTCCAGGTCTGCCATGTCGCGTGTCTCCTCTGTCACCTCTGGGCGCACAGTCGCGCCATCTCGCTCCACTGTCTCCGCTCCCCTCGCCCTCTGGGAGAGGGGCTGGGGGTGAGGGCGCGCTCGGCGCCATCCGAAGATTGGCATGGTCGAATCCGCCTATCTCTCAGCCCTGGCCATTCAGGAACGGACGCAGCAGCGCGTCCATTTGTCCCCAGTCTTTGAGGAACGCATCGTGTCCATCGAGGGAATCAATCTCGGCGTAGCGTGCGTTGCCGCCCGCCGCCACAATGCCAGCCGCCAGCCCGCGCGCTAGCTCCTGCGGATAGAGCCAGTCGGTGGACATGCCCACCACCAGTGTCTGTGCGCGGATGCGTCCCAGCGCCTCCGCATCACTGCCCCACGCCGCCGCTGCATCGTAGGCGTCCATCGCGGCGGAGAGATACAGGTAGCTGTTGGCGTCGAAGCGGCGCGCCAGCTTGTCGGCCTGATGGTGGAGATAGGTCTCCACGTCGCGGCGCGGCCCCCACGCAGGCCAGCCACTTGCGCGCGTCGCGGGCGCACGCCCAAAGCGCGCCTCCAGCCCCGCCGCGCTGGTGTAGGTCAGCATCGCCAGCATGCGCGCCAGCGCCAGCCCCGTCGCTGGCCCCTCGCCTGGCGCATAGGCGCCACCCTGCCAGCGTGGGTCGGCCATGATGGCCTGCCGCGCGATGTCGTCTATCGCCAGCCCCTGCGCTGGGAGTCGCTGCGCCGCGCCGACGATGATGGCGCGCTCGACCAGCTCCGGCCAGGCGATGGCCCACTCCAGCGCCTGCAAGCCGCCGAGCGAGCCGCCCGCCACAACGGCCAACCGCTCCACCCCCAGCGCCGCCAGCAGCGCCCGCTGCGCCTGCGCCATGTCGCCCACCGTGACGTGCGGAAAATCGAGACCCCAGCGCGCTTGCTCGCCAGCATCGTCGGCGTCGCCAGCGTCCGCGCGTGGGCTGGTCGGCCCGGTCGTGCCGTAGCAACTGCCCAGCACATTCGAGCAGACGACGAAGAGGCGGTTGGTGTCGAAGACGCGCCCTGGCCCCACCAGCGGATTCCACCAGCCTGCGCGCGGATCGTCGGGGCGCGCCAGATCGCAGGCGTGCGCGTCTCCAGTCAGCGCATGGCAGAGCAGCGCCACGTTGTCGCGGCCAGGCGCGAGGCGCCCCCACGTCTCGTAGGCCACCGCCACGGGGGCCAGCGCCGCGCCGCTCTCCAGCGCAAGCGCAGGCAAGGTCAGGCTGCGTGGCCCTGACCACCCGGCTGGCTCGGCTGACTCGGCTGTCGCGCGCTGCGTCGCCTCGGATGCCGCCATGCTGCGCTCTACCTCCCTTACAACATCGTTCGCTTGTTAGATTTGGGGCGCAAAAAATCCTCTCCCCCATGCAGGGGCGAGAGGTCACGCGGTACCACCCTGATTCGCCGACGCATCGCTACGTCAGCCTCTCCGGCGTTCCACTGACGTGGCGCAATACGCTCGCGCGTTACGGAGCGCGCAAGCCTATCGGCGTCTCAGTGCAATCGCCAGGCCTGGTAACGGAAGCCATGTCCGGCGCAACCTACTCTCGAACGCGCATCACACTGCGACACGATTCGATTTCCGCGCGCGGCTCGGAGGTCATATTCCGCGAAGAAGGTGGCGCCGGATTTTCACCTGCTACGGCTCTCTTTGGCCACGTTCCGCTCGCGTACTCGTCCTCGTTCTCGCCTGATATGGCGCATATACAACAACGCCCTCGACCAGAAGCAAGCTGGCGAGGGCGGATCGTCGGAGGCGCATCATGCGCGTGTAGACGCTCCTCCCTCATCTTGCGCGACGCTGATCTGCGTCTCGCCGGACTTTGCACCCTGCCAGCGTCGCTGCTGGTGGGTTGCCAGGCTTCATCGGGCCGTATCCCTCTGCCAATCGTGATGAGAGTAGGTGTCGTGCGTTATGCGGTTGTTGATAAAGACAGTACAGTAAGTCGTGTATGCTTGTCAAGGGTCGGCGCAGTAGATGCAAAAACTGGCCGCATAGGCCTGGCAGTATGCGCTTCAGCAGCTTACGCAGGCCTTCCGCAGGCGCGCAGCATCGCCAATACTTCACTATTTGACGTGAACAGGCGGCGGCGCCTATACTCTGTAGCGGACGCCCGCATGGCCAGCGGTTTCGCGCGTCCACGCGGCTCGGTGGCGAGCCAGCGATTTTGCCCACGGGCGCAGGCCAGCAGGAGGGGTATGGCGGCGCTCGTAGACTCACATGCGCATGTGCAGATGCGCCAGTTCGACGCCGACCGGGCCAACGTGCTCGCGGCGGCCTTCGCGGCTGGCATCACACAGATGGTCGCGCCGGGAACCGATGTGCCGACGAGCAAGCTCGCGATCAGCCTGGCCGAGCAGTATCCAGGGCGCGTCTTCGCCGCCGTCGGCACCCACCCGCACGACGCCACCACCTTGACCGACGCGGCGCTGGCCGAGCAGCGCGAACTGGCGCGCTCGCCGCATGTCGTCGCCATCGGCGAGATTGGCCTCGACTACTACCGCAACCTCTCGCCACGCGAGGCGCAGCGCGACGCCATCACACGCCAGTTCGCGCTGGCCCGCGAGCTTAATCTGCCCGTTATTTTGCATAATCGCGAGTCGCATGCGGATATGGTGGAGCTGCTGCGCGCGGAGGGCCAGGGGCTGCGCGGTGTTTTCCACTGCTTCATCGGCGATCAGGCGATGGCGCGCGATGCGCTCGACCTGGGCTTCTTTCTCTCATTCGCGGGGCCAGTCACTTTTCCGAAGAATACCGCGCTGGCCGAGGTCGCCGCATGGGCGCCGCTCGACCGCGTGCTGGTGGAGACCGACTGCCCCTATCTGACGCCGACGCCCTTCCGGGGGCAGCGGAACGAACCGCGCCATGTCGCGCAGGTGGCGCGTCGCATCGCCGACCTGCGCGGCCTCACCTTTGACCAGATAGCCGAGGCTACCGCGCGCAACGCCGCGTCGCTTTTTCGTCTGGCCCCTCCTCCTGAGAACGGAGCCTAGCGCATGCGCTTGTTCAATACCCTCACCCAGTCCATCGAGACAGTGCAACCACGTGGCGATGCGGTGACGCTCTACGTCTGCGGCATCACGCCATACGATACAACCCATCTCGGCCATGCCTTCATTAACGTGGTCTACGATACGCTGCGGCGCCATTTCCACTCGCTCGGCCAGCCAGTGCGCTACGTGCAGAATGTCACCGACATTGACGACGACATCCTGCGCAAAGCGCGCGAGGTGAATATGGCATGGGATGCACTGGGAACACGCGAGACGCAGCGCTATATGACCGATCTTTCTGCGCTCAACGTCCTGCCGCCGACCCACTACGTGCGCGCCAGCAGCGAGATCGCCGAGATGGTCACACTCATCTCGACGCTGGTGGCGAAGGGGCTGGCCTACGAGCGTGAGGGCTGGGTGTATTACGATGTCAGCGCCGATCCGGGCTTTGGCGCGCTGGCCGAGGCCTCTGGCATTCACGGGTATAGCGAGCTGCTCGCCACCGCCAACGAGCGTGGCAACTTCCCCGACGACCCCCGCAAGAGTGACCCACTCGACTTCGTGATGTGGCAGGCGCAGCAGCCCGGCGAGCCAGGTTGGCCCAGTCCGTGGGGCGCCGGACGCCCCGGCTGGCATATCGAGTGCAGCGCGCTCGCGACGAAGCTGCTGGGGCCGCGTATCTCAATTCACGGCGGCGGCTCCGACCTGATCTTCCCGCATCACACCTGCGAGATCGCCCAGAGCGAGCACGCGACCGGCGAGCGTCCTTTCGCCCAGGTGTGGATGCACTGCGCCATGGTGGGTCTGGATGGCGAGAAGATGAGCAAATCGCTCGGCAATCTGATTCTGGCGGCGGACCTGCTCAAGCAGTACAGTCCAGACGCCATCCGTGTGATGCTGCTGGCGAACCACTATCGCCAACCATGGGAATATTCTCCAGAGATGATGAGCGAGGCTGCTGAGCGCGCCGAGCGCTATCGCGCCGCCGCCCATATCAGCACGGCGACCGACGCCGCGCCGGACGCTCAGGCGAGTGACACCATCGCCGAGCTTGCCCGCGCGGAGTTTTGCGCCGTACTCGACGACGACCTCAACACGCCCGTCGCGCTGGCGACGCTCGATGCGCTGGCCGACGCCACGCTCGAAGCGCCGACGCCTGCGCGTGTCGCCACGCTGCGTGACCTGGGCGCCGTGCTTGGCCTGAGGCTGGGCGGCCTCAATCCCAGCGCGCCCGCCTGGACGCTCGACTAGCGCAGAACCGCGACGCAGCGCCCGCCCGGTGCGTCATCTGATGTGGGCAGCTTGCCATTCCAGAATGGCGGCCATCGCCTCTGCATCCAGGGGCGCATCGGGCGCATTGTAGCGCGCCACCGCCGCAGACGCCTCCAACTCCGAGCGGGGCTGCGGCTCAGCCTTGAGGACGTGGTTGGCGTTTTCAGGGTAGAGCAATGTCACATTTGCGCGTCCCGCAGCGGCGCGCTGGAGCGGCTCGCCATCGGCCTGCCAGTCTACCTGAATGTCCTTCTTCCCGATGATGATCAGCACGGGGACATTCACATGGCTGAGCAGGCTGGCCGCATCAGCCATCCAAAGCTCACGGGCAAAGGGCAGGTTGGCCGGAGACTCCAGACTCTGCAGCAAGAGCTGGACACCCTGCGGCAACGCTGGATCAGCAGCAATTGGCTCGCCTGCGAGGAAACGGGCGATGGCTGCGTCGTAGAGCGCTAGCAGCGCATCCCCAGTGGGTATGCCAGCGGCCTGCGCCGCCAATTGTGATCGTGCGACCGCGCCGACGGCCCGCCCGGGCGGGCCGATCAGCACGAGTCCCGCGAATGGAATCGCTGGGCTGTGTCGCTGGTAGTTCAGCGCGTGCAGGGTTCCCTCGCTGTTGGCGAGCGCGATGATCTGGTCGTCACGGACGAAGGTCTGGTCCGCCAGCGTGCGAACTGCACTGGTCAACTCATCGAGATGGCTTTGCATGCTGAGCTTGCCAATCAGCAGCGGCATGTTCTCGCCAGCATGTGGGCCAGCGGCCCGCTTGTCGTAGCGCAATGAGGCGACCCCGACCCGCGCGAACGCCTCCGCAATCAAGCGGGCGCTGCCATTGGCGCCAGGCAGCAGCGGCGAATTCCAATCGCGGTCAGTGGGGCCGCTGCCCGCCACCATCACCACAGCGGGAAACGGGCCGGGGCCAACAGGTCTGACCAGCGTGGCATACACGGTCGTGGAGTCCAGGGGCCAACTGACTTCTGAACTCTCCCCATACGAACCATGATCGGTCATCATGAACAGCCTCCCTTCCCCAGCGGGCGAGGGGTGACGTTAGCGTGCAGTGGGTGGGCGCGCAGGGGCTACTAGCCGCTACGGCTCCTGCGTGCGCACATCGGAGCCACGCCCTGAGCCAGTGAAGAAGCCGACCAGCAGCGCGCCGATAGCCACGCCCATCGAGCAGGCCAGGAACGAGCCGAAGAACCACGAGACGGCGTCAATCGTGACCCCTGCCGCGTGGATGAAATAGTACAGCGCGAATGCGGTGATCACCGCGCCGATCACGCCACCGATCAGGCCGAGCCAGCGGGTGCGTGGCTGGCTCATCAACGAGGCGGCGAAGAGTCCACCCGGCAGGGCGAGTACTGCGCCGACGATGAGGACGATAATGCTGAGCGCCACAGGAGCCTCCTGAATGAATGAACTGACGAATGGTCTGACGATCCAGGTGAATTGGCGACTGGGAGAGATACAGCAACTGCAAGACATGCCGCGAAGATTACACGCTATTTCGGCGCCGACACGGCCACCCATGTACGTCGCGCTCCCCCGTCTCGCGCCCCGCGTCACCCTGCTCACCCGCCACGCATATATTGTAGCGCTTGCCAGCCATCGCTCGTCTGACGGTATGGGGCTTGCGCGTGGCGCTTCACTAACATATGCTACATGACTGGGACACTATGAGTGCGCGCTGAGTCATAGCGCCCCCAGACGACAGGAATGACTACGGCGCCGAGTGGGAGAAATATCGTTGTTTAGCGAGCGCAGTTTGCACGGCGACCAGCCGGCGCGTCGCATCATTCGCTTTGGCCAGCGTATCTCAGGCCAACTTTTGCCTACCGTCCCACAGCGGGCGCGCGGTGTCGATGACAGCGCTATGGGTCGCCTCAAGGGCGTTCGCTTGCGCGCCCGTGGACGTGAGGCCTGGCTGCGCCTGCGCGCCAGCGATCTCAGCCGCGAGGTGCGCACGATCCCGATCAATACCACTCAGACGCCCGCGCCCACGCCCGATGCGCTGGAGCTACGTGGCGGCATGCGTGTGCAGTGCCACGAAGGCTATGTCGGTCGGCTCGACGGGCTGGTGATCGAGACGCGCGATGGGCTGGTCTCCGATCTGATCGTGCGCGTGCGCAGTGATGCGCTCTCCGATGTGGAGCTTTCGAGCGACCCGATGTTCAAGCTGGTCAACCTTCAGGGCCAGGAAGCGCTGATCTCGCCCACCTGGGCAATCTCCGTCGCGCAGTCGTCGAGCGTGCTGCCATTTGTCGCGCCAGAGCTGACCTTGCGTCTCGACGCCAC
>JAICSR010000385.1 GCA_025936795.1 Ktedonobacterales bacterium
CAATTCGCCCAGGCGCTCGACGAGCACACGCTCAGCATCCAGATCTGGGAGCGCGGCGCGGGGTATACGCTGGCGTCTGGCTCCAGCAGTTGCGCCGCCGCCAGCGTCGCGCGACGCCTGGGCCTGGTGGGCGACCGTGTCGAGGTGCGGGCGCCGGGCGGCAGCCTCCAGGTCGCGTTTCGGCCCGCCGATGGGCATGTCTTGCTGACTGGCCCAGTCACTGGCGTCATGCACGGCTTCCTCCACGCCGACCTGCGCGCCTGAACACCTGCGCAGGGCCGTTCAGCAAGCAGGGCCAGTTTGCAGTTGTGTTCGACTCGGTGGTATACTGCGTGAGAACTGAGCGCAGCGCGAGAAAGTGGGTTTGGCCCACTTTTTCGTGTACTTGTGGGCAGAAGCGTGCGGTATCTGACAGTGCGCCCCTGAAGTGTGGAGCAGCCGGGATACCAGAAAGCGTGCGCCAGGTGGCGCCACGCCCTGCGTGTAGCCGTATACGGAACTCGAACGAGGCGTGGGAATCATTCTCGCGCCTCCGTCGTATTCTGGAGCGGATCTCCAGCGGGCATTCGTGATGGGCAAGAGGCCTCAGGTGGCGCGTATCGCGCGCCCTCCGCTGGAGGGGCGCTTGCGCCGACGCGCCGCGCTCAATTGGAGGGATACACTATGTTGACGGAGTTTCAGACGGCCATCGCCCAACTGATCCACGAGAAGGGTCTGCCGCAGGAGCGGGTGATGGAGGCAATCGCGAATGCGCTGCTGGCGGCCTATCGCAAAGGCAGCGGCGGCGGCGAGAACATCCGTGTCGAGGTTGAGCCAAACGGCAAGGTGCATGTCTGGGAGAGCCGACGTGTCGTTGCGCAGGCGCAGGACCCCGCGACCGAGGTGTCGCTGGCCGAAGCGCAGCAGCTCGATCCGCACGCTGCGCTGGGCCAGCAGATCGAGGTAGACTCGCCGCAAATCTTCAACAAGATACCGACGCAGACCGCCAAGCAGATCATTTTGCAGCGCATCCGCGAGGCCGAGCTAGAGCATCTCTTCGAGTCGTATAAAGACCTGAAGGATGATCTGGTGGTCGGTGTCGTGCTGCGCCAGGAGCGACCGGGCGGCTCGTACCTGCTCGATCTGGGCAAGATCGAGGGCGTGCTCGACGAGAAGGAGCAGATCCCCAATGAGCGGCTGCGACCGAGCCAGCGCCTGCGCGTCTACATCTATGAGTTGAAGCGCGGCGGCGGGCGTGGTGTGCAGGCGCTGGTTTCGCGCACGCACCGCAACATCATCAAGCGGCTCTTCGAGCTGGAAGTGCCGGAGATTTTTGAGGGGCGTGTGGAGATCAAGGCGATTGCGCGTGAGCCGGGCAGCCGTTCGAAGGTGGCCGTCTGGGCGCGTGAGGATGGCATTGATCCCATCGGCGCATGCGTCGGCGTGCGTGGGGCGCGCATCAACAACGTCATCAACGAACTGAACGGCGAGAAGATCGACATCATCGTGTGGAATCCGGACCCGGCGCAGTTCGTCGCGAACGCGCTCAGCCCGGTGAAGCCGCTGCATGTCGAGTTGCGTGAGTCCGACCACACCGCGCTCGTCACAGTGCCAGAGAAGCAGCTCTCGCTGGCGATTGGCAAAGAGGGGCAGAACGCGCGCCTCGCCGCCAAGCTGACCGGCTGGCGCGTGGATGTGGCCCGGCCAGGTGATCGCTCGCCTGAGCCGAACGCCGAGGCGCCTGCTGAGGCGGACGCGGAGCCGAGCGCGGAGCCGAGCGCGGAGCCGAGCGCGGAGCCGAGCGCGGAAGCGGAAACCCATGCGGAGGCGCGGGTCGAGGCGGCCCCGGCTGATGGTGCGATGGCCTAGTCGCCGTGCCGTCACCAACGCACATCCATAGCGCTGCGCGGCCCCTGCCTCTCGTGCGGAGAGCGGGGCCGCGCCGTTTCATGTGGCGCGCAAACCCTCGCCCCTGGCCGCTCTCGCAGATGATGCGGGGAACCTCCGAAAGCCCGCGCCCCGTGGGCGAGGGGTTGGGGTGAGGGTTTGAGAACGAACGAGAAGGTGGACAACGATGGTCGCAGATGGCCCGCCGCCAGCCAGGCCAACACAGGCGGGGCAGACGCCGCGCAAGCGCAAGCCACAGCCGCGCCAGAAGCATATTCCGCAGCGGACGTGCATCGCCTGCAAGCAGGTGCGCCCCAAGCGCGAGCTGATCCGCGTGGTGCGCACACCAGATGGGCATGTGGAACTCGACCCAACCAGCAAGAAATCGGGGCGCGGAGCCTACGTCTGCGCGCGGCGCTCCTGCTGGAACATCGCCCTGCACAAGGGCAAGCTAGAGCGCGAGTTCGAGACGACGCTCTCCGCTGAGGACCGCGCCGCGCTCGAAGCCTATGAGGCCAGCCTGCCGCCAGAACCGCCAACTGCGAAGGCGCAACGGTGACGGGCTTATGAATAGTCGGCGCTGGCAGGCTGGCGGTTGAAACCGCGCCTGGATGGCCCTGCGGGGCCGCGAAGTCCGCCTACGCGGACTGGACTCCAGATGGGAAACCCGCGCAGGCGGGTTTGGCGGCGGCTGCAGCCGCCCTCCAGGCGCGATTTCAATCGCCAGCGAGCGCTGGTTTGTGCCGTGCGCCACAACTAAGCTGTCTCTAATTGACACCCCGACCAGCCTATGTTAGCATGGCGTGCGCCTGGCCGCTTGGCTTGAGCGCATCGCAGGACGGCCGCTTTGGCTGACTGCATATGAGGGGGTGTCGCATGCCAGAGGCTCCATTTGAATCATCACCGCGCGCACATGTACTATCATTTCCAGGGCGAGGCGTCGTTGGCCTGGACCAGTTGACGCTGACACGCAGCGGCACAGTATTCAACGGCCAGACCGAGGTGGGACACACAGCGGATGTCGTCGTTTTTACCGACAACACGCCCGCAGGCGACGCCTCGGCGCAGGCAGTCCTCCAGACCGCCGAGGCCGACTACCAGGCGACACGGCAGTGGTTTGGCGGCATCTCGCTGCCACAGGGCCAGCAGGGCGACGACCAAACCACAGCACGCACGGCGACGCCCGTGCAAGTGCTGATGGACAGCCAGGCAGGTGGCGCCTATCACTTCGGATGCAGCGCGACCGACATCTACATCGAGCCAACGGCGCAGATCGCAAGCGGCTTCATGGTGGCTGAGTTGGTCGAGATTTTCGAGGCGGCGATCAACAACGGCTGGCAGTGCGGCCAGACCAACGGCGAGGCGCTCTCGCGCGTGCTGGCGACCGAGCGCAACAACGGGCTGGCGCAGCTTCAGGTGCAGACAGCGCAGTCGTGGTGGGCAAATGGCCGTCAGGACTTCGTGACCGACAACAGCGCCACCGATCAGGATGAGAACAGCAACGGCTGCGGCCCGCTCTTCCTCTACTACCTGCACAGCCAGCTTGGCTTCGACTGGACACGCATCACCACGACCGGCGGCGCCACACTTGGCGACACTTATCAGCGCCTCACGGGCAATGCGCCCGCGCAGGGCTTCCAGGATTTCCTGGATCGCCTGGCCACCCTCGACAATGGATCGGGGCTTCAGCTTCCAGCCAGCGGCAACCCATTCCCCATCGCCGGAGCTGGGCAGGCGTCGAGCAGTGGCGTAGGCGACGGCAGCGCGTCGAGCGGCGGCTCCGGCCTTCCGGCGAAGTCATCGGGAAGCGGCGGCTTCGCGGGCGCCATCGCAACGCTGGGCATCGTCATCGTCGTCGTGATCGTGCTGATCGTGCTCAATGCAATGGGCATCGTGCAGTTCTAGCACAACGCTGGCCCTCTCCCCTGGCCCCTCCCCCGCTGCGGCGGGAGAGGGGAAATCCGGAAAGCCCCTCTCCCGCGTAGCGGGGGAGGGGTTGGGGAG
>JAICSR010000599.1 GCA_025936795.1 Ktedonobacterales bacterium
GCCGAGCGCTTGACACACTGCCCCTGCCTGACTATCATTCATTCAATCGTTTGATTGAAGCGCTGGAAGGGTGATCGCATGGCGCGCAGCGAAGCCTCGGAGGAGCGGCGGGCAGTCATCATCGCCGCCGCCGTGCGTGTGCTGGCGCGTGAGGGCATCACCGAGACGACCACCAGAAAGATCGCGGCGGAGGCTGGCGCCAACCAGGCGATGATTAGCTACTACTTTGGCGGCAAAGATGAACTGCTCTATGCCGTCTTGCAGGAGATGATGCGCCGCACGGGGGAGATTGCGCGGGCATCGCTGCCCACGCCTCAACGATTCGGCGAGGCGCTGGCTGGCGCGGTGGAGGCGTTCTGGGCGCATGTCGAGCAGGCGCCTGAACTCCAGGTGATGCAGTATGAGCTGACGCTCTATGCGTTGCGCCATCCTGAATCCGCCTGGTTGGCGCAGCGCCAATATGCGGGCTACTGCGCCATCGTCGCGGACCTGATACACGAGGTCAGCATGGCGACTGGCGAGCCGACTGCGGAGCCACCCGATGCGCTGGCGCGCTTCATCGTCGGTGGCCTCGATGGCCTGATCTTGCAGTTCATCAGCGACCACGATGTTGCGCGCGCGCACGGTGACCTGCGGCGGCTGATCGCTGCGGCATTGGCATTGGCGCTGGCGCGTGGCGCGTCCGCGCCCTCCGCTATTGGGGACGCCGTCGCTGAGCAGCCATGACGGTGCGTTGTTTGTTCACGTCGCTGTGCATCTGATAGGTACACGCATCCACCCATGCACAGGTGAGGAGCGATTCAATGCTGCAACCGCAGCGCGCTGGCGCCGAGCCAGGCGCCGCCAGCGCCGATGTGGCCGCAAGCGGCGCGCCGTCGGCCGCTACTGTACGTGATTACGCCTACTATCGGCGCGCATTCGCGGGCAGGCGCATGCCCTTCGCCTACCTCGATCTCGATCTGCTCGATGAGAATATCCAGCAGGTGGTGGCGCGCGCGGGCGAGAAGCGCATCCGCGTGGCGAGCAAGTCGGTGCGCTGTGTGACGGCGCTCAAGCGCATACTGGCGGCGGATGAGCGCTTCATCGGCGTGATGTGCCTGACGGCGCGTGAGGCGGTCTACCTCACCGACCAGGGCATCCGCGACGTGTTGATTGGCTATCCCTGCTCTGCCGAGGCCGACATCGCAGACGTGGCGCGTGCGACGCAGGCGGGGCGGCAGATCACGCTGATGGTGGACGATCTGACGCAGGTTGAGCGCATCGAGGCGGTCGCGCGCGCGCATGCGGTGCGCCTGCCACTCTGCCTGGATGTGGACCTCTCGCTCGATGTGCCGGGCCTGCATTTTGGCGTCTGGCGCTCGCCTGTGCGCTCGGCGGCGCTCGCCCGACCCATCGTGGAGCGTATCCTCGGCTCGGCGCATCTGTCGCTGGATGGCGTGATGGGCTATGAGGCGCAGATCGCGGGGGTTGGCGACAACTATCCGGGGCAGGTGGCGAAGAACAGCATCGTTCGCGCGCTGAAGCGACGCTCGGTGGGCATGATCGCCGAGCGTCGCGCGGCAGTCATCGAGCTGATCCACTCGCTGGGCGGCTCGCTGCGCTTCGTCAATGGCGGCGGGTCTGGCAGCATGCTGACGACCCGCGCGGAGGCGGTTGTGACTGAGTTGACGGTTGGTTCGGCGTTCTATGCGCCCGCGCTCTTCGACA
>JAICSR010000492.1 GCA_025936795.1 Ktedonobacterales bacterium
AAGACGGGCTGCCCTGGCTCTGCGAAGGATGACTCTGGCGCGCCGAGCGAGAGCGCCGCGCGAATGCGATCTGGCGTGATGGGATGCGAGTCTTCCAGCGTGCGGTAGCGGCGCAGCTCGCTGAAGAAGTTCGGGTTGTTGCGCTTCACCATCTCCTTGCGAATGCCCAGCCCCGCGCCACGCAGCGTGGCCGCCGCAGATAGGATGGCGGCCAGCCCATTGATGAACGTCTGCGCGCCGTACGCTTTGATCGCTGTCGCATCAGCCTCGTACTCATTCGAACGGCTCAGGCGCAGGCGCAGCAGATGGAAGATCAGCCATAGCAGCCGCAGCGGCAGGGTGATAACCCAGACCAACAGCACGCCAGCCATCGTAGCGAGTGACGTTGAAGTACGGAGGCGCGCCGCGTAGTCATTCTTGTAGTTCGTCTCGATGCCTGCGTGCATGCCATCAATAATGTTGTACAGGGCTGACTCCGCGCCGCCGAAGAAGCGCCCGGAGAAGGTATGCTCGTGTTGATCGTGGGCCAGTTCGTGGGCCAGGACTGCCCGTAGCTCATGGTCATTCATCTGCGCGAGGGCGGCCACGCCGACGCCGAGCGCCACCTGTGGGGTGCGCGCGCGGCCCCAGAGCATCCGCCGGGTGATGTAGAAGTTGGCGCCGGGAAACAGGATGACCCAATGCGGCGGCTTCACCTTCAGACGCGCGGCGACCTCGCCCACGGTCTCTGCCAGCTTTGGATAGTCGCCAAGCGGCGCAACGATGCCTTCAATCCGTCGCGGGAAGCCGAAGAGGGTCCAGAAGAGATAGAGCACGATGACGCCGCCCAGCACGACCCCCAGCCAGACGCCGCCCAGCAGATATTGCACGAGCAGGGCGACGCTGCCGACGAATAGCGCCGCGACGATGAGGTAGATGGCCGCGCTGAGGAGGGAGAGCGCGGCGAATGTGAGCAGGCTGTGACCGCTCACAGCGCTCTTCGTGCGCGCGATGCGCGTCAGCTCGCGGCGCGCGACTTGGGTGGCCAGCCGCCGATCGAGCAGCGTGAACTGGCGCGAGACGCCTCGCGCTGATTCGACGGGATCACCCGGGCCACCCCAGCCGCAGGCGCACTCGATAAAGCCATATTGATCGGCAGGGGTTGCGTCTCCACACACGGGGCAGGTCTGCGCGCCTGCGCTCGGCGTCTTCGTCAGCGTCAGTTCCATGCGCTGATCCCTTTCTCAGCAATGCGCTCCAATGAAGGTCATCTCTCTCGGTCCAGCGCGGGTAGACGCCGCACACGACAAGTGAGTAGTCAATCCAGCGCCAGTATACCAGCAAAGAAGCGGTTGTCTAGCGTGGGCGCAGGCGTGGAGAGATGGCGTGATGTGGCGACGCATGGTGGCTTGACAGCGACGCCCGTTGGTGGCTATCATGCGACAACATTTGCTGCGCTGTGACGCGCGCCGAACTGCGCGACGTGTCGCGCGCTGGCTGTGCGCGCCTGCCGTCAGGTTGAGTTGTCCTAAGTCGTTTCGAGTCGTTTCGAGCCGTTTTGGCGGCGTTCCTGCGAGCGCTGAGCGTAGATTGCGTTTGGCAGGCTGGATGCTTCGTGATGCTGTGTCACTTCGATATGTGCGCCTCTCGCCCCCATACGCCTTGCGTGGGGATAGGACGGGTGCTATACTGCGCCAGCGGTAGTCCCGGGAAGAAACGAGCAAGACCATGGCAATGGATGAACCAGTAACATCCTACGTAACGGAACGGGGCGCGCGTCGAGATCGTGATGCGGCTGCGGACCGTGAGACGAGTGACGTGAACGCGCTCACCCAGAGCGATAGTCTGCGCCTCTACTTACGAGAAATCTCGCGCATCCCACTGCTCTCGGCGCAGCGCGAACTTGACCTTGCCCAGCGGGTGGAGCGCGGCGACCGTGTTGCGCGCAATCACCTCATCGAGGCCAATCTGCGCCTGGTCGTCAGCATCGCCAAGCGCTATGTGGGGCAGGGCCTCTCACTCGAAGACCTGATCGGCGAGGGCAACATCGGCCTGATCCGCGCCGTCATGAAGTTTGACCCCAGCAAGGGCTTCCGCTTCTCCACCTATGCGACCTGGTGGATCAAGCAGGCCATCACGCGCTCGATCCTCGAAGGCACCCGCACAGTGCGCCTGCCGGTCTATATCATGGAAGAAGTCATGCGGGTGAAACGCATGACCCGCCAGCTCTATCAGGAGCTGGGCCGCGAGCCGACCGTCGCACAGATTGGTGAGGGGCTGGGCATCAGCGGCGAGCGCGTGACCGAGTTGCTGGTCTGGGCGGAAAAGGTCTTCTCGCTCGATGCGCCGCTCTCTGACGAGGAGGAGAACTCGCTCTCGGATCTGATCGAAGATCATGGCGCCGAGGGGCCAGAGGGAACGACCGACCGCGAGATGCTGCGCGAGGAGGTGCGGCGGGCGCTGAGCGCGCTCACCCAGCGCGAGCGCGAGGTGATCGAACTACGCTTCGGCCTGCTCGACGACCACGACCATACACTCGAAGAGGTGGGACGGCGCCTCAAGGTGACACGCGAGCGCGTGCGCCAGATCGAGGAGCGCGCCATCCGCAAGCTACGTCACCCGGCAGCCAGCCGCCTGCTCAAAGAATATCTGGACTAGCGCAGCGAGCCCCCTCCCCCAGCCCCTCCCCCGCTGTGCGGGAGAGGGGAGTCTGTGCTT
>JAICSR010000303.1 GCA_025936795.1 Ktedonobacterales bacterium
CCGGGAGCGAATGGCGCGACCTTGCGGCGTCGCCTGCGCGCAATCATTCCCCAGCAAGCGCCCGCCGATGATGACGCCGAGCCTGCAGCAGTTGCCGAGCGTCCCATGCTCAGGCGGCGTGGTCGGGCGCCGTGGCTGGCGGCGTCCATTCCCGCGGCGGCGGCGCTGCTGCTGATCGCGCTGGCGGCGACATTGTTCAATCGCTTCCCCAGCTTTCCGCAGCAGGGCGCCCCCAGCCGCGCGACGCCAGACACGGGCAGCGCGCTGGAGCAGACGCAACACGCCATCAACGCGCTGGCGGATCAACTCGCCTTCACGCCGCTCAGCCCCACTTATCTGCCAGCGGGCGCCAGCGCGCCCAGAAGCGGCATTGGCCCAGCGGAGCAGGTGCAGGCGAACTCGCGCTATCTCGACATCACCTGGACCTTCCACAGTGGTCCAGTGCAATCGCTTCATCTGCGCGAATTGCCCAGCGGCCTCGGCTTCGATGGCTACACGCCGGCCAGCGCGAGCGCGACCACACTGCTCGCCTGGAGCCTGCCGCAGAGGGCGGGCTGGCAGCCACTGACCTCGACGACCTGCGTAACCTGTCTGGCCGTCGGCGAGGCACGCGCGACCATGCAGCTTGCGCTCGACGCACAGCCGCGCGGCGCAGCTACTCCCGATACCGTCGCCGCGTGGATGCGGCTGGTCAGCCTCTCGCTCGATGCGCCCTATAAGCCGCTCGGCGTCAGCCTGGCGTCGCCCGATGGCTCATTCGCTCTGCGCTATCAGGCGACGGTGGCTGACGCGCAGGGGCATAGCTGGCAGTGGGATGTCAGCGTGCTTGGCGCAAACGGCAGCCAGCAATATGCCAGGGCAAAGGGCGAGGGCGCCGATGTGACAGAGATCATCAATGACGGGCGCGGCGCGCTGCTCGACAACACCACCCATACTTATGAGTCGCTGGCGGCGCCGCTGCCCTCAGCCCAGCCGCCGCACATCGTCACCCAGCCGCTCAATGCCGCTGGCGCCTATGTCGCGGCTGGCGAACTCTGGAATCTCGGCCCAGTCCAGGTCAAGCTGCCCGATGGGCGTTTGCTGAACGCCTACGATCTCTACTGGGTCAATGCCGCGCAGCCGGAGCACATCTACGCCGACGTCACCTCCGGGCAGACGGTCGCGCTGGTCGTGACGACGCCATCGAACACGCATCCTGGTGGGACGAACGGCGTGCAGACCTACGTCTCAACATCAGCCTGCCAGCCGTACACCGTCACCTATACCTTCATCGAATACGTCAGCGAGTTGTCCCCAACGCTCTTCGATACGCAACCCACTGGCTGGCGACAGGGAACGGTGACGCCCGCCTTCACCTGCCACGGTTGATCTGGCGCCAGGGCGTGCGCTCGACAAACGCGCAACGTGTGACGCGCCCACCCGCCTGTGCGTCTGTTCACTTTACCTGGGTGTATGCGTTGGTGTACAAGCCGCCTGGATGGTGCTACACTACAGACTCAGCTCTCCCCTCGCGCTCAGGTTCATCTTCGGTAGGATTCAGTACCTTCACACGCTCGGTTGCGCGTGTCAGCGGAGGCGACGAGATGGATGCCCGTCAGGTGTGGCAGAACGCGCTGGAGCGCATCCAGCAGCGTGTCTCACGCGGGGCGTACACAACCTGGTTTCGTGGCGCCGTCGGGGTGGAACTCTCGCAGCGCGTGCTGGTGGTCGCTGTCTCAAATACCTTTGCCGCTGAGCATCTCTCGCAGCGCTTCGCCGATGTCGCGCGCGCGGCGGTGAGCCAGGCGCTGGGCGCGCCTGCTGAGGTGCGTTTCATCCCAGCGGGCGCGCTGCGGGCTGCCAAAGACGCTCCGCCTGCCCCGCGCCATCCCCTGACCCATGAGCCTGTGGACGAGCTAGCCGCCGCGCCCCGCCGCGCTACGCCAGCGCGCCCAGCCGCGCCGCGCCGCGCCGAGGTTGCGCAGAGCGCCGCGTTCGCCACGCCCGCGCGCACTGCCCCACAGCGTAGTCGCCCGGGCAGAGCCACACCCGCGCCTGGTCAGGCTAGCCAGCAGCTTGGCGCCGTGCGACAGCAGCCACCGCTACCAGGGCTGACAGAGCGCCCCACGCCGCTCCTCGCATCGTCCGCAGCCGCGCCCGTCGCGCCAGCCCCGCGCTCTGGCCCACTGCGCGGCGCCGCCAACGCCTGGTCCTCGGATGGCGCGCGGCCCAATCCGCGCTTTACCTTCGAGACGTTCATGGTGGGAACGAGCAACCGCTTCGCCTACGCCGCCTCGCAGGAGATCGTCAACGCGCCGGGCGAGCGCTACAATCCGCTGTATATCTATGGCGGCGTTGGGTTGGGCAAGACGCACCTGCTGCACGCCATTGGTCAGCGGCTGATGGCGCAAGGACTGCGCGTGGTCTACGTCTCCGCCGAGCGCTTCACCAACGAGATCGTCGAGGCGATTCGCCGCCGCACGACGCAGCAGTTTCGCGACCGCTATCGGGCAGTGGATGCGCTGCTGATGGACGACGCGCAGTTCATCGCCGGGCGCGAATCAACCGAGGAAGAGTTCTTCCACACCTTCAACTGGCTGCACGAAGCGAACAAACAGATTGTGCTGACCAGTGACCGACCACCGCGCGCCATGCGTCACCTGCATGATCGGCTGCGTTCACGCTTCGAGTGGGGGCTGCTCGCCGACATTCAGCCGCCCGACTACGAGGGCCGCCTGGCCATCTTGCGCTCCAAGGCGCAGGCGCTGAGCGTCGCCATGCCCGAAGAATCGCTGGCGCGCCTCGCTCACCCTGCCTGCGAGAGCATCCGCGAGCTGGAAGGCGAGCTGACCCGCGTGATCGCCTACGCTCAGACACTCGGCCAATCGCTCGACCCCGACACGGTCACACGCGCGCTTGGCCCGGTGCGCGAGGAGCATCGCGCCAGCCGTCCAGTGGATGCGACCGCCGTGCTGGCCGCCGTCGCCGAGCGCTTCTCCGTCCCACTTGAGGCGCTGCTGAGCAAGTCGCGCGAGCGGCAGACGGCCTGGGCGCGCCAGGTGGCGATGTATCTGATGCGCGAGGAGACCAGCGCCTCACTCTTCCAGATCGGCGACCGGCTCGGTGGCCGCGACCACACCACCATCATGCACGGCTGCGCCACCGTCACCAGACGCATGGAGACCGACGCGCGCGCCCGCGCCGATGTCGCCGCCACGCGGGCGCTGCTGCGCGGATAGCGCCTTCGAGCACCATCATTGTTCCGCTGGCGCCACTTTACCGTGCGTCAGGATGTCGCCTGATTCGCGTCTCCGCCTGTAGGATCGAGCAGTACGAATCCTTCGGCCAGTACCGCCTGTTGCAGGCGTTTATCTGCTGTCAGGAAGATCGGATCGCCAGCGACCGCGCCCGCAGCAGAGACCTTCGCGTCAGCGTCGGCCAATCGGGCGGCGTCGCGTGCCGCCAGCGCGCAACTCAATTGCACGGCGTCATATCCTCGAAGAGAGTGAACAGCGCAGAGCGCCGCAGCGCGATGGACAATTGCGGCGGTGACGGGCAATATGGCATACTCCCCGGCGCTCACCTGCTGCCAGAAGATGGCGATCAATCGCTCACATGTTCTCGTGCGCAGCCCGCCACCACGTCTGAGCTGATTCAACGTTGCGCAAAGTTCCACCTCAGTAATCTCAGCGAGTAACAGCGTGTGATGTGCGTTAGGCTCGCAGAGCGTCCGAACCATCGCACTACCGGGAACTCGGGTAAGAAATCGTGCCAGCAATGCGTTGGTATCAAAATAGTAGCGTCGGCGCTGTGAGCGAGTTGGTGGATGAATACCGCCCATCTAGCGCTCTACCACATCGGCGAGGGTCCGACCTGCCTGGCTGAGCGCGTCACTGGCTTCAGCGCCCAGCGTGTCGAGGAGCGCGGCCTGCTCGGCGCCGCCATGCGCGAGGTCCGCAGAAGGCTGGTCGGGTGGGAGCACAGGCGTCAGCAGACCTTGCGCACGAAGCACAGTGAGCATTGGGTCTTCTTGCGGCGCAGGCTCGGCGCCAAAGCGCTCCAGCAGCGCGTCTTGAGCTAGCTGCTCCACTGATTTGCCGAGGCGCGCTCCCTGCTGCATCAGCTCGCGATGGAGCGATTCGGATACGTGAATCGTGATCGTCTGATCCATAGGGCGTGCTCCGATAGCTCAGTCAACGCCGCGCACCAACATTACACGGTGAACATTGTCGCGCAGGTACTTGTTTTGCAGTTCCCATTGTATCCCACGCAGTCAGTTCTCTCCCAGCCAGGGATACATACACATTCTGACTGTGTAGATGTCGCCGCCATGCGCGCGCTGCCGCGCGGGTAGGCGCCTTCGAGCACCCGCAACAGCGCCGTTCGCTGTCACACGCTGGCCGCCTGCGCCTCTGCGGCAGCAGGCGCCTCGGCGGCAATCGTGCGATGGCGGCCAGGGAGGGCCAGCGCCAGCGCCATCAGGATAAGCGAGCCGAACAGGATCAGCCAGAAGATGCTCTGGATCGCCCACGTTCCAGCCTGCACGCCGATCTGCGCCAGCAGCGCGTGCAGCGCCGCTACAGCCTGTGGATCGTTCGGGTTCGCCGCTACGCCCCCGCTCTGCGCCTGTATCTGCTGCACCAGGTCAGTCGCGCGGCTGTGTGTGAAATTGACCAGCAGCGTCGTCAGAATCGCCACGCCGATCGAGGAGAAGATCAGCTTGGTCGAGAGGTAGAGCGACGACGCTTTGGCCAGCGCTCCACCAGTCAGCGCTTCGAGCGCGAGCGTCTGCACCGGGATGACCATGAAGGTGAGGCTTAGCCCGATGACGAATAGCCCCCAGCGCAGCGTATCAGCCCCCGCGACCGCTGGCACGGCGGTATGCGCCTGCGCTGCCGCGAGCAGTTGCGCGGCATTCGCCGTTGGATGGACGAGTTGGGCGAGCAGCCACGCTCCGAACGCCGAGAGCGCCGCGCCGATCAGTACGACCAGCCGCGGGCCAAGCGCACGGTAGAGCGCGGCGGCAAAGATCGTGCCGGCGATGGAACCGACGCCGAACGGAACGAGCGCCAGTCCGGTATCGAACGCGGA
>JAICSR010000280.1 GCA_025936795.1 Ktedonobacterales bacterium
CTTCGTAAGCTCCGCTTATGCGGCGATTGACGACTGACACCAGGCGCGACCTCACCCCCTGGCCCCCTCTCCCGCGAGGCGAGGGGGAATCTGGCTCCCCTCTCCCCGCAGGAGAGGGGCTGGGGGTGAGGTCTGGCACGCGCTCACACCACGTCAGGGCGCGGGCCAGCGAGGCGGCGCGCCTGGCGCTGGCTGCTGCACTGGCGTCGTGCGACTCCTCCGATGCGCGTAGGCGTGGGTGTAGCGGGTAGCGCGCAGTTGGCCAGCCTGCGCCGCCATGCCGATCAGCGCGAGCACGAGCGTTAGCAGCGAGAGCCAGCCCGACGCGCGAATGACCTCCAGCGCGCCGCCGGTCGCGCTCGCCTGGAGCGCGGGCAGGCTGACCTTGCCCAGCGCCAGCAGCACGCCTACAACGGCGGCGCTTGCCCCACTCAGCGCCGTCAGCACGACGATCAACGCCTTGGGCAGATCGAGCGCAATGGTCACCACCGCCAGCGCCACTGCGCCGATGATGCCCGCGACCAGCGCGCCTGTGCTCGCTTGCGGGGCCACCGCCGCAGCTACCGCCTCGCCGATCAGAAAGCCGACCGACCCGGCCAGCACGACCACCGAGAGGTAATAGTACGCATAGGCCAGCGCGGCGAAGATCAGGCCGACCACAATCGCCAGTATCCAACCGAGCGGTGATGAGAGAGTGGGCGCGTGGAGCAGGTTGCTCCCCAGCGCGACCGTCAGATCGAAGCCGACAATAAATCCCCAGATCGGGACGAGTACGCGAAACAGCCGATAGCCCGCGAAGAGAAACGCGGCGCCAACGACCACCAGAACCAGCGCCGTCAGCCCTACTTGCCAACTCATCGCGCGCCTCCTCTCGCATCCTGCCGGGCGCACACCACGCGCCGCATCGTAACGCCATAAGCAGCCTGCGTGCCAGCGCCTACCCCTCGCTCCCTGGAAACTCCGGAAAGCCCCTCTCCCAGAGGGAGAGGGGTTGGGGGAGAGGGCTGCGGGAAACATACAAAAACGCCGTCTCTGCTCATACGAACAACGACGGCGCTCTGTTCCAGAGGTTCCAGCGGCGGGAGCGAGGCGCGAAACCTCACCCCCTGGCCCCCTCTCCCGCAAGGAGAGGGGGAAATCGGCCTTTGGCTCCCCTCACCAGTCGCTCAGCCAGCCTACCAGGCGACTGGCTTGGCCATGCGCGACTTCGACTCGCTGGCTTCCTGTTCCATCAGCTCGGTGAACAGGCGCAGGTAGTTGCGCAGGTTCGAGGTGGAGAGGAACTTCTCGCGCACCACTTCGCGGCCAATCTCGCCCATGCGGTGCGCCCGCTCTGGGTCGCGCATGATCTCCAGCGCGGCGGCGCTGGCCTCCTCGACGCTCTCGACGAGGAAGCCCGTCACGCCATCCTCGATCTGCAGCGGGATGCCGCCGACGTTGCCGCCAATGACAGGCTTGCCCTTCCACAGCCCCTCGGCGATGGTCAGACCGAAGCCCTCGCGCAGCGACTTCTGCATCACCACCGAGGCCGCCTGCTGGAATGCGTTGACCTCGACATTGCCCACGCCGTCCAGATTCGAGAGCAGGTGAATATCGGGGTCCTCGTCGGCGTATTCCTTCGTGCGCTGGTAATACTCCATGCCCTCCGGGTCGTCGTGCGCCATCGAGCCGATCAGCGCGAGCTGCGCGCCGGGGAACTCCGCGCGGACGGAGCGATAGACATCAATCACGCCCAACGGATCTTTCCAAGGGTCGAAGCGCGAGACCTGCACCAGCAGTGGGCGGGTCGGGTCCACGCCATACATGCGCACGATCTCCGCCGCGCGCTCGTCGTCCATTGGCGCGTTCTTCGGGCTGAGCGGATCAATCGCGGGGGGAACGAAGGCGAGCTTGCGCACATGCAGGTCATTCTTCACATACTGCGGCATGGTGAAGATCGCGGCGTCGTAGGCCTCGATGAAGGGGCGCAGGAACGACCAGTAGACCTGATTCGCGGCGGTCAGATCAATGTGGCAGCGCCAGATCCACTTGCCGCCATCGGAGCGCCGCAGGGTGCGCAGGGGCGCAGGCTGCGGGTCGTGCACGATGATAAAGTCGTACTCGCCCTCAAAGTAGACGGCGGTATCCACATTGGCGTGGAGGTAGGCGGCGCGCATGGCGTTGGTCAGCTCCAGGTCCATGCCCTGGAGCGCATTGTGCATGCTCTTGGTCGCCGTAAAGAAATCATCATTGCCGTTGATAATGGCCCACTCGGCGTCGAGTCCGGCGCTGCGCATCAGCGGGATGAGCGTGTGGAGCATCTCCGCCACGCCGCCGCCATACGCGGTCGAGGAAATGTGCAGCACACGCGCGCCCTGGAGCGGGCGAGCGAGGCGCTCGATGTCGGCGATCACCGATTCCCCAGCGATGGGGGCATAGTCCGCGAGGGACTTCTGCGAGAGAACGACATGTTGCATGCCCGGAGTACGAATCTCCTGCATTGATCCAGGGCTCCTCCGACTATCAGTCGGCGCAAAATCATGGGGAACAGTAGCCGAGTGTTTTCTGACCGCTGGAACTGGCTCGACGCGCTTCACACGCTGAGGAGCGCCGCCCCGCTGTCTCCGGCGCCATCTTGGCGCCGACGAATATAGCGTAGTGTCGCGCAGCGTTGCCCTCTGTACAACCCCAACCTACAAGAGTACCACCAGCGCAAGTAGCTTGCCGCGCCGCCGCTGCATAGCCAGGCGGGTGGCGCTGCGCTCGCCTGCGCGCCAGCAGGGCTTGCCACATAACATAATGTTCACTTTATCTTATCGTAGAGCAGCCTGTCCAGAGCGCAAGAGCGTAGGCTACTGCGCGCTGAGCGCTGCGGTGGCTGGCGCTGCGATGAGGTCGCGGCGATGGCGCAACAGATAGACGATGAAGCAGACGCCCAGCAGCATATTGAGATAGCCAATGTCGAAGACCACTGTCAGGATCACGTCGCGGGCGAGCAGGTGCAGGAACAGGGGGGAGCCGTGCGTGGCCTGGATGAACATGTTGTGCGCGTAGAAGAACACTTCCGTCACGAGGAAGCTGAGCAGCAGCCAGTAGCCCTTGGCGCTCCCAGCCGCCAGCCGCACATAGCCCACCAGAAACCAGACACCGGTGAGGCCCAGCAGGATCGAGCCACTCAGCGAGGGCGGCGCGCCATGCGGGAAATAATAGACGTCCAGATAGTACGGAATCTGCGCCAGATAGTTCGCGCCGACGACGGCCAGCACGAGCCACAGGAAGAGTCGGCGCTGTTGGGATAAACGCGACATGGCAACCTCCATGAGGTCTTGCGAGTCGGTGTGAGTCGGCGCACAGTCCGCTACGCCTGCTCTGATGATATCCTCCCCCTATCGCAGCTCTATCGTAGACGCGTCGCAGCTTTGTCGCAATCGCGCCGCGCAATGTGGATAGTACGGTTGTCGTCGGCTCTCAGGAAAAAGACGTAGGCGCAGACCAAGTGTGATGCGCGACACAGTTTGGCAGTGGGCAAGATGCTATAGTCGGCAGGCTCTTTGACCTGGCGAGCAGCGGTAGAGCCAGCTACCAGCGCGGGGAGCTCATGGTGGAAGATAGAGGAGAGGAACTGCTATGTGGGGACGACGCCGGGCAGAAACGGCCAGCGCGCAGGCGGCGACACGATCTGATCATGTGCAGGCGCTCAGCGCGTTCGATGACCTGTTGCGGCGCGCCGACTGGGAGCCCCTGGCTGACGCTGAGCGCAGCGCATTGCGCAACGATTTCGCATCGTTCCCGCCAGATGGCGGGGCAGACACGTCAGAGAGCGCAACGCAGCAATGGATAGCGGCGCTGGTGGCGCCCACCTTTCAGACCGAATCGGCACAGGTCATCAGCGCATGGCTCAGCGATGCGCCTGCGGACGCTCACCTCTACATCGGCGGCGGCGCTGGCCAGGGACGACGCAGCCTCGTCGCATCCCTGGCGCGGCAAGCGCTGGCGCAGCAGCCAGCCCCGCCCGACTTCTGCTACATCCCGCAGCCATCCGCGATGGATCAGGCGCTGCTGCTGGCGCTCCCCAAAGGGATTGGCGCGCCCTTCACCAAAGCGCTCGATAAGGCGCTGCGCCTGCTCACCTCGGCCTGGAATGGCGACGCAGCGAGTGACGCCAGCGCGGACGCTTCAGCCAGCGACGCGCCAGCAGCGGACTCGGCAACGCGCCCGGACCGTGGCCAGCTCGTCGCGCAGGCCTTCGCACCGCTGCAAGCGCCAGAGCTTGCGCCCGCTCGCGCCTATGTCGCGCAGCTACAGGCAGCATTCCAGGCCCTCGCGACCGCCCAGGCGGACCTGCCAGTCAGCTACGACGACATGCCCACCTGGCTGGTCAGCGCGTCGTCTGGCGCCAGCGCAGGCGGCGCAGGCGGCGCAGGCGCTGCGGGTGATGCTGGCGCGTCGGCGCATCCGCCGGTCGTCGTCGGCACATTGGTGCGCGACAAGCTGGACGACCTGCTGATTCGTGCGAATGGCGGCGTGCTCATCCTCTCGGCCTACGATGTGCTGGGGGTGGATGGCGCGTGGCCTGCCCTGAGCGTCGCGCTCGCCAGCCGCACACTCCAGGTGAAGTCGAGCTGGCCGCCGCTGCCATTGACGACGCGCGTGGCGCTGATCGGCGGTAGCAGCGCCTACAATGCGCTGGCCAGCGCCACAGGCGACTTCACCGATGTCTTCCGCTACGAGACCTGGTTGCGTCCCGCAGGCGCCTGGACGCCGCGCAGCGAGGCGGCCTATGCGACCCTGGCGGATGGCGCCGCGCGCGCCTATACGCTGCCCGCCTTTGATCCCTCGGCAGTAGCGCGGCTGGTGGAAGAGGGCGCGCGACGTGGCGACGGACTCAATCGCAGCTATCTCTCCGCCGATCTCTCGCTACTGCGCGATCTGGCGGTGGAGGCGGGTCGCATGGCCCGCGCGCGTGGCGCCGAGACGACCGGAGGCGTGGATGTCCTCGCCGCAGTCGCACGCCGCCGTGCGCTCCAGGGCGCCAACGCGCAGCGCGTGCGCGAGGCGATTCTCTCTGGTCAGGCCAATACGCCAACCGCTGGCGCGGCGATTGGGCAGATCAATGGGCTGGGCATCTACGAATTTCACCCCTCAGAAGGCGACTTCGCCGTTCCCACTCGCATCAGCGCGACAGTCAGCCCTGGCCGCGACGCGCGCCTGCTCGACATCGAACGCGAGGCTGAGCAGGCCGACGCAGACCATGTGCGCGGCGAAATGACAATCGAGGGCTATCTGTCGTATCGCTATGGACAGGAGCGGCCCATCAGACTCATGGCTCGTGTGCGCTTCGAGCAAGAGCACGGCACGACCGGCGGCGATAGCGCCTCTGGGGCGCTGCTCTTCGCCATCCTCTCTGCGCTCGCGCGTGTCCCGCTGCGCTATTCCTATGCGATCACGGGCGCAGTGGGGCAGCACGGC
>JAICSR010000458.1 GCA_025936795.1 Ktedonobacterales bacterium
CAGGGAGAGGGACCAGGCGAACAGTGCGGCGGATGGCAACGGATGGCGGCGGCGCTGGCTCTGGTCCCCCTCTCCCCGCAAGGGGGGAGGGGTTAGGGGAGGGGGCCGACACGACGCGGGCAATCGACGAGCGAGTTTGGAGAACAATGGATGGCTCAGGCATTCTTTCAGGAAGATGAGATTCTCGGCAAGGCGTACGACGCCCGGCTGGTCCGACGGCTGTGGGCGTTCGTCCATCCGTACCGCTATACCTTCCTGTTCACGCTGGGACTCATCTTGCTGGCCTCAGGCGTCGATCTGCTCGCACCATTCGTCACGCAGGTCGCCATCGACCGCTTCATCGTGCCGACGCAGAATACCGGGATCTCGCCCATCGAACGCGCCAATGGTGTCTTCGTCATGGCCCTGGTCTACATGTTCGTGCTGGTCGCCGGGTTTGGACTGCGCTACTACCAGAATTTCTTGCTGAGCGTCGTCGGCCAGCGGATCATGTATGACATGCGCTCGAAGATGTTCGAACGCCTGCAAAACCTCTCGCTATCCTTCTTCGACCACAATCCTGTCGGGCGCCTGATGACCCGCATCACCAACGACGTTGACGCCCTCAACGATCTCTTCACGTCGGGGGCCATCTCGCTTATCGGCGATGTCTTCTCGCTGGTGGGCATCGTCATCATCCTGCTCTTCGAGAACTGGCTGCTGGCGCTGGTCGTCTTCGTCGTCATCCCACCGCTCTTGCTGGTCACGGCGTTCTTCCAGCGGGTGATGCGCGACAACTTTCGTGCGATCCGGGTGCGGCTGGCGCGCATCAACGCCAACATCGCCGAGAATATCTCCGGCACACAGATTGTCCAGCTCTTCAATCGCGAGAGGCGCAACTTTCAGTTTTTCGACACGCTCAACCTGGACTACCGGCGCGCGTCCCTGCGGTCGCTCTTCTACTTCGCGATCTTCTTTCCCGTCGTCGGCCTCTTTGCCTCGATTGCCACCGCGCTCATCATCCGCGTTGGCGGCGGTCAGGTGCTGGCAAGCGCGCTGACGCTGGGCGCGCTCGTCGCGTTCCTGCAATACGTTGATCGCTTCTTCCTGCCCCTGCGCGACATGGCGGACAAATACACAGTGCTCCAGTCGGCGATGGCCAGCTCCGAGCGCATCTTCCGCGTGCTCGACGAGCCGGTGACGGTGCAGGACCCCGAGAAGCCACTGCCGCTGGAGCACGTGCGCGGCGAGGTAAAGTTCCGCGATGTCTGGTTCGCCTATAACCCCGGCGAGTGGGTGCTCAAGGGCATCTCGTTCAAGATTCTCTCCGGCGAGAGCGTCGCCTTCGTTGGCGCGACCGGCGCGGGCAAGACCTCGCTCATCAGCCTCATCTCGCGCTTCTACGACGTGCAGCGCGGCGAGGTGCTGGTGGACGGCCACAATGTGCGCGACCTGGCCCAGGCCGATCTGCGCCGACATGTGGGGGCGGTGCTGCAAGACCCCTTCATCTTCTCCGGCACCGTCGCCAGCAACATCCGCCTGCACGAACAGGGCATCAGCGATGAGCGCATCCGCGAGGCGGCGCGCTTCGTCAACGCGGCGAAGTTCATCGAGCGGCTGCCCCTGCAATACGATGAGCCGGTGCTGGAGCGCGGGGCGGGCTTCTCGGCAGGCCAGCGCCAGTTGCTCGCCTTCGCGCGCGCCATCGCCTTCAACCCCGAGATTCTGCTGATTCTGGACGAGGCGACCAGCAGCGTCGATACCGAGACGGAGGCGCTGATCCAGGACGCGCTGGAGAAGCTGATGCGCGGGCGCACGTCGGTTATCATCGCGCACCGCCTCTCCACCATCCGCAATGTGGACCGCATCGTCGTGCTGCACAAAGGGCGCATCGTCGAGGAAGGCACGCACGAGTCGCTGCTGGCGCGCAACGGCTACTACAAGCGTCTCTACGAGCTGCAGTACGCCGAGTCGCTGGCGCGCGGGTCGGCGTCGATGTCAGCGCAGGGATAGCGCCAGACAAGCAGCGGGCCGAGGCATGCGAAGGGATAGCACTATGCCTGAGCTCACGCTTCCTAAAGACTTCATCCAGGCCATCATCGATGTCTTTGGCGCGGATGGCGCCGAGTGGCTGGCGAACCTGCCCGCGCTGCTCGATGACTGCGCCCGTCGATGGAACCTCACGCTTGGGCCGCATTTCACGCCTCTCAACTACAACTACGTCGCCCCGGTTATCCTTGCCGATGGTCGTCACGCCGTGCTCAAGGCTGGCGTACCCAATGAGGAACGCCAACAGGAAGAGGATGCGCTGCGGTTTTTCGGCGGCCACGGCATCGTCGAACTGCTGCGCGCCGACACGGAGCGGGGTGTGATGCTGATCGAGCGGCTACATCCAGGAAAGCCGCTGACTGATGTTGCGAATGACGACGAGGCGACCAGCATCGCCGCGCAGGTGATGTCCGTGCTCTGGCGACCTCTGCCAGCCAACCA
The DNA here is from genome assembly GCA_025936795.1 of Ktedonobacterales bacterium. Classification (GTDB taxonomy): domain Bacteria; phylum Chloroflexota; class Ktedonobacteria; order Ktedonobacterales; family JADMIN01; genus JAKAIY01. Next base: position 2,470 of record JAICSR010000458.1, read on the forward strand.
TCAGTTTCCGACTGTCGCGGACTGGGGTAAGGGTTTCGCACGATTACGCGCCACATTCGACGGCGCTACCGGCCCATTCGCAGCACGTCTCGTCGAGCAGGCCGAGCGTCTATTCGACGAATTGATAGCGTCGTCCGCTCCGCCTGTGCTACTCCATGGCGACCTGCATCACCAGAACATTCTCTCAGCCGAACGGGCGCCCTGGCTGGCGCTCGACCCCAAAGGCGTCGCGGGCGAACCCGCCTATGAGGTAGGCTCGCTGATGCGCAACCCGGCGCCCGGGATGTTTTCGTGGCCACACCCCGAACAGTTGCTGCTTCGGCGCGCAACGATCCTGGCTGAGGCGCTGGGATTCGAGCGCCAGCGTATTCTGGCATGGAGTATGGCGCAGGCCGTGCTCTCCGCCTGGTGGTCGTACAAGATGCACGGCTCTGGCTGGGAGCCGATGATGGTCTGGGCCGAGCGAATAGCCCACCTTCTCTAGTGCGCGCCCCCTCCCCCTGACCCCCTCCCCCTTGCAGGGAGAGGGGGGACCA
>JAICSR010000513.1 GCA_025936795.1 Ktedonobacterales bacterium
CGTCGTGACGATTCAGGCGACGGCGGAGGAGGTCGGCGACACCACCTCGACCATCGAAGAGGCGGCGGTGGATGGCGCGGGCATGGAAGTGATCTTCAACGTCAAATACGTCACCGACGTGCTGGCCGTGCTCGATACGCCACAGGTGGCGCTGGAGCTGAACTCCCCGCAGGCGCCGGGCGTCATCCGCCCAGTTGGCGCGCAGGGCGAGAAGTACACCTACGTCATCATGCCGATGTACAACACGCGCTAGAGTAGCGCCCGCGCGCCTGTGAACGTGCCATGAACGTGCCATGAACGCGCCATGAAGCGCAGCGCTGGATGGGTGAGACGATCCATCTGGCGCTGCGCATGTGGCGCGCAGAGAGGAGCAACGGACGATGGCGAAAGCAGGACGCTGGGCAGTGTACGCGCCGCAGCAATGCGTTTCCCCAGGAGATCACACATCAGCGCAGCGAGTGTCTTCAGCAGCGGGAGCTACCTGAGCGTGGGGAGCCTCTTCAGCGCTGGCAGCGCGTTGAGCATTGGCAGCGCCGGCAGCATCCTGAGTATTGGCAGTGTGGGGAGCATTCTCAGCATCGGCGGGACCGCTCCGTCCTGAGTATCGGTCGCCCACGGAGCTTGCCTGGCGCTCGGCGCGTGTGAACTGATCGGCCGCTGTACACCATCCGCCAGCCGCATGTGACGAGCAGCGCGTCTGGGGCGAAAATATCACAGTCCACTCACAGCTTCCCCTTGGCGCGCTCACAGTCGCGTCACAGCCGCGCGCGCCATGCGGGCAATGCGACAAAGGTCTCACATGCCTCCCTGGGGGTCTGGATTACGCTTGCGATATCAAATGACGCACGACGTAGTTATCCGGTCCCTTCCATGAGGAGGCATCCGCAATGGGCGCTCCACAACTCGATACCCGGCCACCAGTCGCCGACATGGCCACTCCAGAGACGTTTTCCCGGCCAACGCAGCCCACGCAGCCCATGCAGCCAACGCAGCAGGCGCCGTCAACCAAGCATGCTACCCACGAGCCGATGGTAGATACGAGCCGCGAGCTTCGTCCGACCGCACAGCAGGCGCTGGCGAACTGGTGGAATCACAAGCTGCCGCCCACCGCACGCATGCTGCTGACGCAGTTGGGTGTCGCGGTGGCGGTCGTGCTGGTCGTGCTACCGCTCGCTTCCTCGCTCGGCTGGTTTGGGTTACACACGGCGGCGCCGAGCAGCGCCAGCCCTGCCAGCCAGATGACGATGGGGATGACTACCAATCCACCGTCTCCCAATGCGCCCGCGCATCCGCTCTACAACCCGCAGGCGCCCGCCGCAGCGCAGGGCGACATCGTCAACGTCCATCTGACAACGAAAGAGACGCTCGTCTCGATTGCGCCAGGCATCGCCTATCAGGCGTGGACCTTCAATGGCACGGTTCCGGGGCCAGTCATCCGCGTGCGGCAGGGGCAGACGGTCCACTTCACGCTGACCAATGGTGATAGCGCAATGTCGCATTCGATTGACTTCCACGCGGCGCAGACGGCCTGGAACATCAATTACCAGCCGGTCGCGCCGGGCGCCAGTCTCACCTTTGACTGGGTCGCCAACTATCCGGGCGCGTTCCTGTACCACTGCGGCACGCCGCCAGTCATGGAGCACATGGCGAACGGGATGTATGGCGCCATCATCGTGGATCCCGCGAACGGCTGGGCGACTCCGGCGCAGGAGTATGTGTTGGTGCAGAGCGAATTCTACACGCAGCGCGCCGCCAATGGGACGTACACGCTCGATAGCGCCAAGATGATGAACTCGGCGCCCGACTACGTGACATTCAATGGCTATGCCAACCAGTACTCGCAGCAGCCGTTGACCGTTCAGAAGGGGCAGCGCGTGCGACTGTTCGTCATCAATGCAGGCCCCACCCACTTCTCAGCCTTCCATGTGATCGGCGCGATCTTCAGCGACAGCTATGTGGATGGCAATCCCGCCAACCACATGCAGGGCAACCAGACGCTGACGATTCCGCCCGGTGGTGGCGTGGTCGCTGAGCTTACGATGCCTGAGGCAGGTGAGTATCCCTTCCTGACCCACTCGTTCATGGACGCCTCGATGGGCGCGTCGGGGCTGATCAAAGCGACGCCATAGCGCCTGCTGGAGCGCACTGCGCTTGCGATCGGAAACGCCGCCTGGTCTATGCTGGCCAGGCGGCGTTTCACGCTCTCGACTGTGCCATGTGGTGACACAGCGCCCTCACGACTTGGCCTCTGACGCGCGCGTATGCTACAACGTGGCGGCCAGGTATTGGCGCGCCTGGCAGGCGGCTAGCGGGAGGGGCGCCAGTTCCCCCCTCAGGCAAGCGAGCAGGCAAACAGAGGCAAGGAGAAGGACGACATGGCGCAAACGACAGGGCAATTGCATGGCTCAGTGGCGCTGGTCACAGGGGCCAGCAGTGGCATCGGTGAGGCGACCGCGCAGGCGCTGGCGGCGCAGGGCGCAGCGGTGGCGCTGGTGGCGCGCC
>JAICSR010000393.1 GCA_025936795.1 Ktedonobacterales bacterium
AGCGCTGGAAGGCGTAGCCCAGACGCGGGCGCATCAGCTTCTCCAGCACGAGGCCAGAGACACTGCCGCCGCCATTCCAGCGCACATCCACGATCAGCCCCTCATGGTCATACTCTTGCAGATAGTAGCGGTGGAAGATCGCCCAGCCGAACGATCCCATGTCGGGAATGTGGACATAGCCGACCCGCCCGCCGGAGCGCTCATGCACCGCTTTGCGATTAGCCTCGACCCAGTCAATGTAGCGACCGAGGAAATCGCCACCCGCCAGCGCCCGCACCGTTACCGTACGCGGCTCGCCACCCGCCGCTGGCTGAATCAGCAGTTCGACCTCGGCGCCTGCCTGATTCACCAGCAGGCGCATTGGGCTGCGCCCACGCGAGACGCGCTGCCCGTTGATCGCCAGCACAGCGTCGCCCACCGCGACATTCACGCCCGGCGCCAGCAGTGGCGAGGTCGCATCCGCCGCCCAGGGATCGCCGCGCACGATGCGCGTGATGGTGTAGTGACCGCTGGCCTCGTCGAAGCGCCAGTCGCAACCGAGGCTGCCCTGCGCGTAGTTCGGACGGTCGCGATACTCGCCGCCAAACTCATAGGCGTGCGAGGAGCCAAGCTCGCCCTGCATCTCCCAGATGATGTCTGAAAGCTCATCGCGCGAGCCTGCGCGGTCCACCAGCGGCGCGTAGCGGTTGCGGATGGTCAGCCAGTCAATGCCGCTCATGTCGGCGTTCCAGTACTGCTCGCGCTGGAGCCGCCATGCCTCGAAGTACATCTGGCGCCACTCGGCGCCTGGCCAGACGGCGACCTTCGCGCGGTCGAGATCGAGCCAGCCAGAGGCGCGCCCCGGCTGCTCGGCGTCTGGGCCTTCGGCTGGCTTCTCGCCCGCTCGCACCAGACGCAAGCGGTCATTCGAGCGATAGAGCAGCCACTTGCCATCCGCCGTCACCTCGAAGTCGCTGACACCGTCGGCGAGGTGATCTTGCTTGCGGCTCTCGAAGCGATAGACCGCCAGCGCATTGTTGCTGGCGGGGGTCAGCGAGGTCCAATTCTCGTTGAGCGTTCCCTCGACCGGCGCCGAGGTGAAGACCGCGCCGCCCGGAATGCCTGCGATGCGGTTGTAGCGCCCCTCAGGCGTCGGGAACGGCACGGCGCGCGCGACGATGCCCTCCAGGTCAATCTCGACGGGCTTCGGCTTCTCAGCTTTGTCGCCCTTCTCACCCTTCGCGGCCTTGTCGCCTGTCGCTGACTGCTCGGCGCCTGCGCCATCGCCCGCCTGCGTCTCAGCCTTCAATTCGGCTTTGACCTCGGCCTTGACTTCCTCCTTTGCCTCATCCTTCGGTGGTGTGGGCAGCGGCATGAAGGGTGAGCGCTCATCGCGCTTCAGCGTGATGAGGTAGGGGCGTACGCCCTTGGGGAAGCCATAGTCGAAGTGCAGATTGTCCTGCACAGGGTCGAAATCGCGCGCCGAGAGGAAGTAGAGATACTTGCCTTCCGGGTCGAACGAGGGCTGCATGTCATAGCGCAGCGGCTCGGTGATCTGCCACGTCTCGCCAGTCTCCACGCGCGCCAGCTTGATGGCGATCTGGCGCGGATTGATGGCGAAGGCGTAGGCCAGCCACTGGCCATCCGCCGACCACGCAAGGCCGCGCTGGTGCATCGCGTCCTCTTCGCGGCCAAACGCGGTGTGGTCAATGCGCTTCACAGCGCCGCTCTCGGCGTCTACGACGAGGAAGTCGCCGCGATGGTTCGAGAGCGCGACCTGCGCGCCGACGGGCGAGGGCGCCATCTCCAGCACATGCCCGATGTCGAGGTCCAGTGTGCGCGCCTCGGTGACGCCATCGGCGGAGAAGACGACCAGTTGCGGCTCCTCGCCACGGTCGGCGAGGGCTACCATGCGCTTGCCATCGGCCAGCCAGGCGATCATCCGATAGCGGGTGGCCTCAGGGTCGCCCACCTGCGTGACGGCGCCCTCAAATGCGCCCATGCCAAACGCTTTGCCGCGCGTGGTGAAGGCGACCCGGTCGCCCTGCTGGCTTGGCGTCCACGATTCGAGCCAGCGCCCAGCGGAGACGAAGCGGCGTGTGCGCTGCGTGCGCGAGCCAGTCAGCGTCACCTCGACCTTGCGCCCCTGAGTCGCATTCGGCTCCAGCGCGTAGAGGTCGCCGCCCGCGTGATAAACCAGCGTCGCGCCATCGCTGGAGAGGCCGCGCGCGTAGTAGTCCTGGTGATTGGTATGGCGTCGCAGGTCGCCGCCATCGGGCAGGCACGAGTAGACCGCGCCGATATTTTCGTGGTCGGAGATGAAGTAGATGCGGTCGCCCACCCAGGTTGGATAGGAGATGTTGCTGTTGAGGTCGAGCAGGCGGCGGAACTCGCCCGTGCCATTGGCGTCAATCCAGAGGTAGCCAGCAGTGCCACCGCGATAGCGCTTCCAGTGGGCAGGCTCGGTGGTGTTGCGTCCGACGACGATAGCGCCCCCTGGCCCGAAGGCGATGCTATGCGCGGGACCATAGGGCAGCGTGCGTGTGGCGCCTCCCTGCGCCGCGATCTCTTGCAGCGCCCACCAGCGGCGCATCGGCTGATAGGCCGGGCTGGCGAAGACAATCGCCGAGCCATCGGGCCGCCACGCCGCGATACGCGCGCCCGCGCCGTCATAGGTCAGCCGCTGGGCCTCGCCGCCATCGTATGGCATCACGTAGACCTCGTTCGGGCCTTCGTCGCTGCCAGTGAAGGCCAGCGTCTTGCCATCGGGCGAGAAATGCGCGTTGGTGATCTCCGCGAGGCCCGCGGTCAGGCGCTCGGCGCGACCACCACGCAGCGACGTGAGCCAGAGGTCATCTTCAGCGGTGAAGACAATATGCTCGCCAGAGACAGTCGGAAAGCGAATATACCCAAGATGCCCCATGCGTACTCCTCTATTCATGTGCTACCAGAGGACGCAAAAGCCGCTCATCAGGGCGGCTCAGCGGCGCGTACATCGCGCACATCATCACGCTGCATGTACGCACGGAGGGCGGCGATTGTCAATTTTCGGCGCGACGGCGCCCTTGCGCCTCCAGAATGCGTATGGTAAGATACAAGGGCTGGTGACTGGTGGATATCGTCGCCAGCGGGAACATATTCCGGGATCGTCTAGTGGTAGGACAGCTGACTCTGGATCAGCCAGCCGTGGTTCGAATCCACGTCCCGGAGCCATCGAACGGGCCAGTCGAGTGACTGGTCCGTTTTTTGCGCATGCAGGCATACGGCTCACGCATCAGGCGCGCCACTCCCATATGAGAGCCTGTACGTAGAACAGTGATACGCTTCATGTGCATCCGATACTGGTGGCGAACCCAAATAGCAGGTCGTGACATGGGCAATTTTGGCGCACGCTGATGGCTACGAATTCTGCAATCTCATCGCGTGTGGTAGTTCGCCACCAGTATCGGATGCACGTTAAAATAGTATCATTCCTCGGAAGGAGTCGCGTTTAGTTTTACAGTTGCACCTGCCGAAACTGCTGCAATTTTTCGGGCTTTGTGGCAAGCGAACGATGTGTCCTGTGCCGATGGTCAAACCGCTGATTTTCCGGGGTGCTAACAATGCAAACAAGAGGCATTCCGCTAACTGCAACTGTAAAACTAGTCACTGAACTTGTTCTCCCATCCTCGCTTAGTGAGCTTGGCCGGTTATAGGAGGCGCATTCATTTTACTATGCTGAGGTCTGGCGCTGTGGTGCGGCGTGGGGGGGGGGGGGGGGGGTACCGCGCCCCACCCCACCCACAAACCAAAAAACCAAAAAAAAAAAGAAGAGAAAGAAACAAACACACAGAACAACGCACAAACAGAACAAGGCAA
>JAICSR010000231.1 GCA_025936795.1 Ktedonobacterales bacterium
CTCGCCGAGCGGCTGGAGCGCGTTCCGCAGTCGGCGCCGCCAGTGGTCGCCGATATCGGAACGGGGAGCGGCGCTATCGCCGTCGCGCTGGCCGTGCGCGAACCACGTCTGCCATGCCTCTACGCCACCGACCTCTCGCCCGATGCGCTGGCTCTGGCGCAGGAGAACGCGGAGCGCCACAGCGTCTCCGAGCGCATCACCTTCCTGCTGGGCGATCTGCTGACGCCGCTGCCAGCGCCCGTGGACCTGCTGACGGCCAACCTGCCCTACGTTGCGCCCGATGATCCTGATCTGCCGCCCTCGGTCAGCCGCTATGAGCCAGCGCTGGCGCTCTATGGCGCCGATGACGCGCTGGGCGCTGGTCTGGGCCATATCCACCACTTGCTGACACAGGCCTCCGCCTGGCTGCGACCGGGCGCCGCGCTCTACCTGGAGTTTGGCTTCGATCAGCGCGCCGCTATCGAGCGACTGGCGCGCGCAGCCTTCCCCGACGCCAGCCTGCGCGTCGGCGCCGACTACGCGGGCTGGGACCGCTACGTCGAAATACGCATGCGCGGCTGAGGCCAGGCGTCCTCACATGTAGCCAGGGCGCCTTCTCCTACTCGCGCTATGAGCGCAAACGTGAGGAAGCGGCCCTACGGCGTGCAATGTCACGCCTCGCGCGCTTGCTCCAGAGTGGCAGACTCACGAGCAGGCCGAGCGCCACCGCGACCACGGCTGCCAGAATGGCCACGGTCGTGGCAGGCTTGTTGGTCATGATGAAGACGACACCAAGCAGGATTGCGATGTAGACATTCACTCCTGCCGCAAGCAGCGGATCATACGTGCGCGTGGTCAGTTCCTCGGGTAGTGGTCCGTCTGGCAGAGTGCGAGCGGTTTTCGTGATGGCTTGTATGCGAGGATCAATGATGAGCAGGCCAATCGGAACCAGCAGCAAGAAGGTGAGAGTTGCCACAATGATCCAGGCGGTCTGAATGCCCCAGAGTGTGATAGCCATATAGAATCCAGCGATACCGAGGACGAGAATGCCGCCAATGACCAGCCTGGTAGACGCGGCAATCAGCGTTGTCAGCAGCCGAACCTGCTCGACACGTTCTACCTGTCGCAGCGCCCTGATCCCGAAGAGCCAGACACCCATTCCGGCAAAGATTCCGATGACTCCGACCACATGCGCAAAGAGCGCAATCATATAGAGATTCACGCGGCAGCTCCATTTCTGAGTCACTTCTGAGCTACGAGCGGACCGTTTTGCTGTCGCAGGCGCTAGTAGCTGGCGGGTTCCCTCGGAGTATCCGCTGAGCCGGAGTCCGCCGCAGGCTTTGGTAGCGGTTCGAGGCCACGAAGGAAGATGCCAACGATTGCTTCGACGTGCTCATCGTCCGTCAGGCCATCGGCCTGAATCGTCGGGAAGAGGAGCTTGCCCCCAAGCTGTGGAAGAAGCATCCCGATGAACGCACGTGCGCTGGCTCGCACGTCGTGGGGCCGCAGCCGCCCCAGCTCGATCTGACGTGTGAGGTAGCTCTTTACGAAGTCGAGCACTTTGGCGATGACTCGCCCACCCAGCAGGTCTACGCTCTCTGGCCGACGGATCACCTCAGGAACAATCAGACGCAGCAGCCGTTGCGCGACTGGACGATCCGCCATCGTGAGATAGGCGCGGGCAATCATGGGGAGCGCCTCATCGGGCGGAAGGTCGAGCAGTGTTTCAGCGTCGAGAACGAGCTGAAGAATGGGGAGATGGCGGCCCAGCGTGGCCTGAAAGAGCGCCTCTTTCGTCGGGAAGTACCAGTAGATCAGCGCCTGCGATTGCAAGCGCGCACGACGAGCGATGCGTTTGATGGTCGCGCCCTTGAACCCCTCAGCCGCGAACTCTTCGAAGGCCGCATCCAGAATCTGGCTTTGCCGATCGCGCAGGCTATCCGCGTCTGGCCGCTCATCCTGTTCATCTGCCGTGGTCATCAGCCACCTTGCTCTCGCATCTGTATCTTGACTAACTGTTCAATCAAGACGATACACTTGATTGAACAGTTAGTCAAGGAGACCTTGAGCGTCCCGGCGCCTGTGCGCCGACTACGCGGGCTGGGACCGCTACATCGAAATACGCATGCGCGGCTGAGGCTCAGGAGCATACGCTTTCGTCGCACGGCCACCTCCACACCGCTGCGCGTTATCGTCGTGTTCAGCCGTCGTGTACAATGGCCATGCGCTTTGCTGACTCATGCGACGAGAGGCGTGAGCCGGGCTAGCGCTGAGCCGCCGGGGCGTGGCTCGGAGGTACTGAGGAGAACGGTCGCTCGACATGGTTCAGACATCGTCACGCGACGCCGCGCCATCGCCGCGCAACAAGGGCGGCGTGCAGGGCAGCGGGCAGCAGCGTTGGCTCATTCAGCGGTCGCTGTGGGTCTTCTGGCTGCTCTTTGCCATCAACACGCTGAACTATCTCGACCGCCTGATCACCGTCGCCGTCGGCCCCACCCTCAAAACGGAGTTCCACCTCTCCGACGACGCCATCGGCATGCTGGGCAGCGCGTTTTTGCTCGTCTACACGCTGACGGCGCTCCCAGCAGGCGCGCTGGCCGACCGCCTGGGCGCGCGCGCAAAGGTGATCTCGCTGGGCGTAGGCGTCTGGAGCGTCTTCAGCGGCCTGACGGCGCTGGCGCGTGGCTACGCCGGCCTGTTCGTGACACGCGCGCTCGTCGGCGTCGGCGAGGCCAGCTATAGCCCCGCTGCAGTGGCGCTGCTCGTCAATTACTACCCACGCGAGCGCCGCGCGAGCATCATCGGGCGCTGGCAGGCAGGGCAGGTGCTCGGCGCGCTGCTGGCGTTTCTGGTCGCGGGAGCGCTCTTTGCCTGGCTGCCCGCGTCGAGCGCCTGGCGGGTGGCCTTCCTCGTGACAGCGCTGCCTGGGCTGGCGTTGGCTGCGCTGATGTGGCGTGTGGCTGATCATCCCGCCACACCGCCCGACGCGGTGAGCGAACATGCTGAGGCGGACATGGTGGAAGTGGCGAGCGAGATGGCTGAGGGAAGCGCGCCGCCAGCCCAGCCAGCGCCGCGCCGCACATTCGCAGCCGAAGTCCGCGCACTGACGCAGCAGGCGCGCCTGGTCCTGAACATCCCGATGATCTGGGTGGTGGTGGCGCTTCAGGCGCTCAGCTTCATCGTCATCACTCCAGCTATCACCTTTCTCCCGCTCTATGTGCGCGCGGAGCAGGGGCCATTTCGCCTGAGCGCGGCGCATGCCTCGTTCGCGCTGGGGTTGACGTTGGTGCTCGGCGGCTTCCTCGGCGCGATTCTGGGTGGCGCGCTCTCAGACTGGCTCAATCGCTGGGTGCCCGGCGGGCGCGTGCTGGCGATCACGGTGGGCTTTGCGCTGGCGATTCCCTGCTACATTCTGATGCTGCTGACGGCCTCGCTGCCGATCTTTCTGCTGGCGAGCGCGCTGACGACACTGACGCTCAACCTGCCCTCCGCCGCGCTGACGGCGACGCCGCAGGATGTCGCGCCGCCCCATCTGCGCGCCACCGCCATCGCCGTGACGATGCTGCTCGCGCACCTGCTCGGTGACATCTGGGCGTCGTGGGCGGTCGGCAAGCTGGCGACGGCGCTGCATGAGCAGTTGGCGCTGGCGCTGCTGCTCATCGGCGGACCTGCGCTGGCGCTGGGACTCATCGTGAGCCTGTTCGGCGCGCGGGTCTACGCGCAGCGCCAGCATGCCATGCGCTGACCAGCGCTGCGCGTCTCTGCGCGGCTCGATACACGCGTGCGCGACCCATGATGGCGTGCGGATGTGCGATAGTAGACAAGATTGGAATCTGCGCCACGCGAGCCAGGCGGACGCCGCTAGAGCGATACGGGGTGGTCATGCGGCGCATGCAAGCCAGCGCAACACGAAGAGATACGAGGCCAGCTATGGGCGAGGAATATTACGACTTTGGACACGCCGATGTCTTCGACGCGGAGTCCATCGGCGAGCCAGGCGCGCGACGTTTCCGCATCTTCGTGCGCAGCGGGCGCCGCTCGGCCAGCCTCTGGCTGGAGCGCGACCAGCTGGAGACGCTCGGCTCGCTCATCGAGAAGGTACTGGCGCAGACGACCGGCGTCATGACGCTACGGGCCGAGGCGCAGGCAGACCCCACGCCACCGCCGGGCGCGCCGCGTGACTTTCCATCCGAGCCAGATGTAGAGTTCATCGTCGGGCCGATGCAGCTTGGCTATGAAGACGATGATGAGGAGCTGCTGCTGCGCGCCACACCCATCGAGGTGGTGGAGGACGATGGCGAACTCTTCGCACGCGAGGGGGATGAGCCGATCTTCGCAGTGCTCTTCACCCGCCAGCAGGCGCAGCAACTCTGCTCCAGCATCAATAGTCTGATGTTGCTGGGACGGCCACGCTGCCCCTTCTGCAATCGTCCGATGGGGCCGGGCCACATCTGCGCCAAACAGAATGGATACCATCCCGTCGGCCTCAACTGAAGCCGAACCCTCACCCCAGCCCCTCTCCCACGAGGAGAGGGGAGCCAGATTCCCCCTCTCCCGCGAGGCGGGGGTCAGGGGGTGAGGTCGCCCCACTCCTCTGCGTAGAATGGCGTATTTCGCTCGCGCAGGGTGTTTCCTGTTACGTTCACCACTACCCAAGCATCCTCCACTAGCGTATAACAGTCAGGCGGGGGCAGGTCATTCTCTTTTCACATTCTTTTTATGCCCCCGCCGAACGCAGGACGTAACCGCCCTGACGCGCTTCACTTGGGGGAGGACTCATCATGGCACGGGGACTCTACCGCGTCTATCTGTATATCGTGACGATTGCGCTCGCGGTCTTCCTGACGGTGAGTGTCTCGTCGCTGCTCAGCGTGCTGTTGCGGCTGACACCGCTACGCGGCTCGTATGACTCGGCGCCAACCGGCGCGGATATCACACAGAGCGGCGTGCTGGCGCTGGTGACGTTGATCATCGTCGCCGGGCTGGGCGGCCTGCACTACTGGCTGATCCGCCGCGACATGGCCAGCGATCCAGAGCCGGGCGCGAGTGGCGTGCGGTCATTCACGCTGAATCTGGCGCTGGGCGTCGCCACACTGGTGGCCGTCTTCGCGGGCGTGGCGGCGCTTTCGCAGTTCGATCTTGCCTTTACAAATGGTCTGGCGGCATCGTTGGCGGCGGCGCTGGGGGCGCTGGGGCTGACGCTGGCGCTGGCATGGGAGCGGAGTCGCGCGACCGCTACGCGCGGGGCGGCGCTGGTCTTCCAGCGGCTGCGCGTTGATGGGCTGGGGTTGATTCTGGCGCTCGCGCTGATCAGCACACTCGGCTCCGCCGTCGACCAGACCGAGCGACTGATTGGCCAGGGCGCGGGCGCGCTCATGTGCATGACGACACAGCCGAACGGCCCCTACGAAGGGCCATACTATCCCCCCTGCATTGGGTCGCAGTTGATCGGCCAATGGGCGGCTGCCGCGCTAATCATCGTGGTGTGGCTGCTCTACCTGCGCGCGGGCGCCGATGGCCAGCGTACACTCATCAGGCCGGTCTTCCTGTTGCTGGGCTTCACTGCGGGCGCCATCGTGCTGATTGTCGGCGTGCAGCGCACCGCCGAGTATCTCTTGCGACTCGCTACCTCGACCGCTGACGCGCGGCCCGACTACCTCAACAACTTCAACTTCACGCCGATCCTCGTCACTGCGGCGGTTCTGCTGGCGGTCTACGGCTGGCGTCTGCGGCAGAGCGCCTCGCATGAGCCTCTGGACGCGCCCACCACACGCCTGACGATGCGCGCCATCGCTGCGGCGCTCTTCGCGGCGCCATTCTGGTATGGCGCACAGATGCTGCTGAATGATGCGTTCATCAACTACTTCCCTGGGCCGCAGGCGGCGAACACGAACTGGCACCAGGCGGCGGCCACAGTCATCGCTGGCCTGGCCTACGTGCCGCTGGCGCTCTGGCTGGGCTATGGCAGTCGCGCCGAAGGCGTCAAGGGGCCACGGCGTGGCTTCGTGCTGGCGCTGCTGGCGGCTGGCGCGCTGGTGACGGCTGGCAGCCTGGCGACGCTGATCTATTCCGTCGTCACGGCGACACTGGGCGTGCCGCTGCCCGACTGGCAAGGGGTCGCGCGTCAGGCGGGCGCCGCGCTGATCGTCGGCGTGGTTCTCGGCGGTCTCTATCTCTGGCTGGCCGCGCGTGAGGGGCAATTCACCCATGCGCCAAAACCTGCCACTGAGCCAGCCGTCGAGCCAGCGACGCCCGGCGCCGCAGATGGGACTGCGGATGGGCATGCCGCCGCGCTAGACGAGGTGCTGGCGCAGTTCCAGCAGGGCGGGCTGAGCCAGGCCGAGGCGGCAGAGCGCATCCGGGCGCTGGCTCGCGCAGGTTCACTGATGTAGCCGTCGCGCCTGGCGTTGCGCCTGGCGTTGCGCCTGGCGTTGCGCCTGGCGACGCATCAGGCGGCCAGCCC
>JAICSR010000413.1 GCA_025936795.1 Ktedonobacterales bacterium
AGAGCAGGCTATGGCGAGTTTGAATGACTACACTCCACAGGAGTTGATGGTGGTCTGCGCCGCACGCGCCATACACGATGGCGAGGTGGTGTTTGTTGGCATGCGTCTGCCGCTGATCGCCTTCGCGCTGGCCAAGCGCACCCACGCGCCCAACGCCATCGGCCTCTTCGAGAATGGCCTCGTGCGCGACACGCCCTCACGCGAGCTGCTGCTGACGATGGGCGATGCCCCGAATATCGAAGGCGCTGAGTGGGCCACTCGCACGGGCGCGCTGATGGGCCTACTGGCGCAGGGCTGGGCCAACCTTGGCTTCGTTGGCGCCGCCGAGGTGGACCGCTACGGCAACCTCAACACCTCGTACATCGGCGACCGCGCGCATCCCACCACCAAGCTGCCCGGCAGCGGCGGCGGGGCTGACATCGCCTCGCTCGCGCAGCGGCTGGCCATCATCATGTCGCACGAGCGCAAGCGCTTCCCGGAGCGCGTCAGCTACATCACCAGCCCTGGCTATGGCGAGGGCGGCGACTGGCGGGCGCAGGTTGGCCTGCCACGCGGCGGCCCCAGCGTCGTCATTACCACGCTGGCCGTGCTCGGTTTCACCGACGACACGCACGAGATGGAGCTACAATCGTGGCGCCCCGGCTCCAGCGCGGAGGAGGTGCGCGCTCAGACGGGCTGGGACTTGCGCATCGCCTCCGACGCCCACGAGACGCCGCCACCTACCAGCGACGAGCTACGCCTGATCCGCGAGATTGACCCCGACGGCTTCTGGACGCGCTAGCTGATTGGCCTGCGCCGCCGACATCTGCTCGTGCCGTTCGCCGCGCCGTTTGCACTCACAACCTGGCGCTATTGTACTGCGGCATGGCGCTGTTCATGGGCGGCCAGCGCATCCACGACGCCCTGCCGCACGACATCTTCTTGCTCGGCGATCATCGCTTCGAGGCGCGCGAGGTACTGGCGATACTGATCGCGCGCCGCGTCAGAGGATAGCGGCTGCTGGCGATAGTCGTGGTACATGACTGATTCCATCGTGCGCTCCTGTTCTGTTCCCTGCTAATCTGTAGCCCGATGGCCGAATCCGAGAGGAGCGTCCCCATGACGCGAGGACACAGCACAGTCATCTGCTCATTCTGCGGCAAGCGACAGGATCAGATACAGCGCCTCATTGCTGGCCCAAATGGCGTCTTTATCTGCGATGAGTGCGTGACGTTGTGCAATCAGATCCTTACGGATGAACGCTCTGCGCCCTCCACACAGGCGGGTAAACGCGCGAGCGAGGCATGCCGTCCACTGCGGTCAGCCTGGCATTGTCTCCTGCATCTGTTGACTCCCCGCTGATACTGTCCATGCTGCCTTGGTGCGACGCTCAATAGAGCGTTAGCGCTTGACCTTGTCGGCGCTCCGCTCACTCAGCAGTGGCGCCAGGCGGTCCCAGATGATGCGGGCCACCTCGGTCTTGGGCAGCAATGGCAGCCGCTCGACACGGCCATCGGCGTAGAAGAGGCTGACCTGATTGGTGGAGACACCGAAGCCGCTCGCTGGCTGCGAGACATCATTCGCCACCAGCAGATGTAGCCCCTTGCGGCGCAGCTTGGCGGCGGCGTTGCGCTCCACGTCGTGTGTCTCGGCGGCGAAGCCCACGCGCGTCAGGCCCGTGAGACCGTTCGCCTCCGCCAGCGCCTGCGCTTCGGCCAGGATGTCGGGGTTCTGGGTCAGGCGTAGGGTCAGCGAGCCGTCGCCGTTCTCCTCCGCCGAGCCTTTCTTGATCTTGTGAGCCGCCGGATGCTCGACGCGATAATCGGCGACGGCGGCGGCCATTACCAGCGCATCGGCGTCGGCGAGCGCCGCCAGCGTCGCGTCGCGCAGCTCCAACGTCGTCTCGACGCGGATGACCTCGACCCCTGGCGGCATCGGCGCGCTGACAGCCCCTGCGATGACCAGTGTCTCGGCGCCACGGTCGCGCGCCTCCTCCGCCAGCGCGAAGCCCATCAGCCCGCTGGAGTGATTGCCGATGTAGCGCACGGGGTCAATCGGCTCGCGTGTGCCGCCCGCTGTCACAACCACCCGCCGCCCGACCAGATCGCCCGTCGCGCGTCCCAGCGTCCAGCGAATCTGTGCAAGCAACGTGGGCGTCTCGGGCAGTCGTCCCTGCCCCACCTCGCCCGACGCCAGCCGCCCGCTCTCCGGCGCGATGATCGTCGCGCCGCGCTCCGCCAGCAGCCGCAGATTGGCCTGGGTCGCGGGATGTTGATACATCTGCGATTCCATCGCCGGGGCAATCAGCAGCGGCGCCGTGATGGCCAGGGCGACGGTGGTGAGCATGTCGTCGGCGAGGCCATGCGCCAGCCGCGCGATGGTGTTAGCGGTGGCGGGCGCGATCAGCAGCAGATCGGCGGCTTGCCCCAGCGCGATGTGCCGCGCCGCCGCCTCGCCGGTCGGCTCCCAGAGGTTGGTGTAGACGGGCCGCTGGCTGAGCGCCGAGAAGGTGAGCGCGCTGACGAACTGCTCGGCGTGCTCGGTCAGCACGACATCCACCAGCGCGCCCGCCTGGCAGAGCTTGCTCACCAGATCGGCCACCTTATAGGCGGCGATGCCACCGCAGACGCCGACGACGATGTGTTTCCCTTCGAGCATGCCCGCTCCTCCGCTGCTTCTGCGGCCTGCGCGCCATCCCCACATTCCGGTGGTGGATGGGGTGATGAGGGCGCTTCTCATCCCTAGCAGTGTATCGCAAATGGGCGATGCGCGAGCGGCGGACCGTGGGCTGAAGCAGCAACAACAACGCCCGAAGCCAATCACGGCTTCGGGCGAAGAGCGTCTATCGTGCGCAGGAGGGTCGGCGACGTCCTATTGTCCCACAGGGCTGCCCCTGCAGTATCGTCGGGGCTGGAGGGCTTAACGACCGTGTTCGGGATGGGAACGGGTGTGTCCCCTCCGCTATAGTCACCAGCCCTCCTGCGCACACAGACGCAGGACGGAGACTCGCAAAGCGCTCCCCGAGCGCTCAGAGACGGCGCGAAAGCTCAGCGCGTGGTGGAGACGAGGGGATTCGAACCCCTGACCCTCTGGTTGCAAACCAGATGCTCTGCCAACTGAGCTACGCCCCCAGTGGGGGACGCCTGACCACCAGAGTAGTCAAACGATGCCGTGTCGGGTGGGCCTGCCCCGGCTCGAACGGGGGACCTCGGTCTTATCAGGACCGCGCTCTAGCCAACTGAGCTACAGGCCCGTGGCGCGCCAGCGAACGCTGACGAACGCCAGCATTCTCAGAGACGCCCATGAATCAACTCAAGAGTGAGAAACAGCAGACATCGTATTGCGTCACGCCTGAGAGGCAATGGCGGCGGTACCTTTGAGAGGTCAGAGCGCCGAAACGCTCTGATCGACCTGGGATGGCAGCGTCCACCGTCTCCCGAAGGAGGCGAGGGAAGACTGCGAGTATCCCTAGAAAGGAGGTGATCCAGCCGCACCTTCCGGTACGGCTACCTTGTTACGACTTCACCCCAATCATCGACCCCACCCTCGACGCCTGCCCCCGAAGGCAAGCCCTCGGTTAGCCCAGCGGCTTCAGGTGTCGCC
>JAICSR010000049.1 GCA_025936795.1 Ktedonobacterales bacterium
CAGGCGCGTATCGGCCCTGCGCCGCCACTTCCTATCCCACGCCGAGCCGCATCAGGCGCGCGTGACGAGCGGCCCTGCTGCGCCCCGGAGCGCGGCGTCAAGCGCGGCCTCGCCGGGGCTGGGCGTCAGGCTGAGCAGCACGACCGCGTCGCTCAGCGCGTCGAGGCGATAGCGCGTTTGCGCTTCGATCTGCGCCAGCCGCCCAGCTCGTAGCTCCGTGGATGACTCCTCCGGTGGAGCGCCCACGCTGAGTCGCAGCCGCCCGCGCAGCGCCTGCATGCTGGTCTCGCTCGCCATCTGCTGCGGCGCCAGCGTTTGCCCCGCCCGCAACATCACCAGCAACAGTCGCGCCGCGCCAGTCTCCGAGAGCGTCACCACATGCGGCTGACGCTCATCGAACGCGGTGAGCGCGCGGAAGTCGAACAGAACGAAGTTGGTCGCGCCTGCGACGCCTGCCACCCCCACGGATTGCTCGGCGGATTGCTCGCCAGGCGCGCCCAGTCTCCCGGCGTCATCTCTCGCTGACATTTGCTTGCTGCTCGTCCTTCCCGCCACGCTCTGCGCATTCGTCATGCCTCGGGCCATGTCTCAGAAGGCATGTAGCGCACAGACGGGCTGGTCTGGCAAGGCTCTCCAGCGATCAGACCAGCGATCAGGCCAGCGGACGCTCTGGCGCGTCGGTGGGATCGTCTGACGCAGTTGGTGCGACTGGCGCAAAGTGGCAATGCGCGGTGGCCCCATGATCGCAGCAGTCGCGCACGGGCGTCCCTGCGACCTCGCTGACGAATGACGCCGCCATCTGGCAGACCTCTGGATGCGTCGGCGTCAGCGCTGCCAGCACGCAACTGTAGCCATGGATGCTGAGTGCGCCATCATGCTCCTCCACATCGGCGAGGCCGCCTAGCTGGTTGAGGGCGGCGGCGGCGGCTTCCAGGCGAGCGCGCAAATCTCCGCCAGGCGCCACTGAGGTTTGCTCGGCGAGGTGGCGGCCACTCTCGTGCAGCAGCGCTTCGACCTCACTGGGTGGCAGGCGCTCGCGCAGCGCCGTGAGCATCCCCTCCAGCGCAGCGGCGTAGGGCTTGGGAAAGAGTTGCTCGGCCTCCGCCGTCAGGGCATAGATGTACGCAGGCTTGCCACTGCCGCCACTGCGACGCACCCCACGCTGCCGCACCAGCCCATCGCGCTCCAGCGTCGCCAGGTGAGCGCGGACCGCGTTGTCGGTCAGGCCGAGCTGTTGCGCAAGCTCATCCACCGTGCGCGCGTCGCGGCGCAGCAGGATGATGAGCCGACCGCGCGCGCTGGCTAGCAAACGCTGATACCAGGTTTCAACCATGCGACTGCTCCTTCCACGCGCTCTGTCATGCCATGTGGCGCCCCACCAGTCGCATCATGCTGTGCGCCGATCCGGCTGGCCGTGCGCCTTGAGCATAGCCTTCAGTGAGAAGTTTGTCAAATAAGTACAATGCTATATTGACAAATTAGCGAAACGCAGGTATAGCTCTAGATGAGGCCTACGAGCAGCGCACGACAAGCGCGTGATATGACACGCGCTTGAGCGCGGGCAGGGAGCGCGATCCCTCGAAGCTTCGCGCCCGGAGCAGAGTAGTAGCGGCCTCGAAGGAGCGCAGAGCATGCGTGAGACTTCAGACGACGCGACGACGGGTAATGTCGTCGAGACGGCGCCAACCCCTCCAGCCACTCCATCCAGCCTGACCGACCGCATCAGCGACGGGCTACAAAACGCCGTCAAAGCGGTGATTGGATCGAATCGCAAGCCGCCGCGCCGTTTCAAGACGCTGCTGCACGGTACCTGGCTCGGACACCCACTGCATCCAGCGATCACCGATGTGCCGATTGGCGCCTGGCTGCTCGCGGTGATCTTCGATATCGTCTGGTTGGTGTCGCCAGCGGCGAGTGTGTGGGCGGCGCGCGGCGCAGAAGTTGCGGTGATTGTAGGCATCCTCGGCGCCATCGGGGCCGCCGTGACGGGCCTGGCGGACTGGAGCGATAGCTACGGCGCGGAGCGCACTGTGGGCCTCTACCATGCGGGATTGAACTCGCTGGCGCTGATCCTGTTCATCATCTCCGCCGCGCTGCGCCTGGGGACTAGTGACGGTGGCAGTGTCGCGGGCGTCGCGCTGGACATTGTGGGCCTCGTCAGCGTGCTCGTGGCGGCCTATCTCGGCGGCGACATGGTCTTCGACAAGGGTGTCGCCGTCAACCATACCGCCTGGGAGGCGGGCGGCGATGACTTCGAGGCGGCGCTGCCCGTGGCGGACCTGCCAGAACATGCGCTGCGCCGGGTGATGGTCGCGGGGGTTCCAGTCGTCCTGCTGAAGATGGGCGACAAATACTCGGCCATCGCGGCAACCTGCTCGCACGCGGGCGGTCCGCTCGACGAGGGCGCCCTGCAAGGCGATGTCGTAGAGTGTCCGTGGCATGGGTCGCGGTTCCGCATGCGCGACGGCAAGCCGTTGACGGGGCCAGCCACCTTCGCGCAGCCGCGCTACGATGTCCGCGTGCGCAATGGGATGATCGAGCTGCGCCGCGCCTGAGTTGGAGACGAACGATGGCCCTGCGTTGCGCTTGACGCGCTAGAGGCGCTTAGGATGACGCAGCGCTGAGTGGAAAGGAGCGGGAGCTATGCGAATATTCCTGGATACCGCCATGATTGACGAGATACGCGAGGTGGCGCGCTGGGGCATCCTCAGCGGCATCACCACCAACCCCACGCTGATGAGCAAGAACGCGGGCAAGACGCATGAGGACGTGATCCGCGAGATCGCGAGCATCGTGGATGGGCCGATCAGCGCCGAGACGATCAGCCTGGACACCGACGGGATGGTGACGGAGGGGCGACGCTTCGCCGCGTGGCATCCCAATGTCGTCGTGAAAGTTCCCTCGACACCGAATGGCTGGGCCGCCGTCAAGCGCCTCGCCGATGAAGGCATCCGCACGAACGTGACGCTCTGCTTCAGCGCGAATCAGGCGCTCTTCGCCGCGCTCGCTGGAGCCTATATCATCAGCCCCTTCGTTGGGCGGCTGGACGACATCTCCGAGGATGGTATGCAGGTGGTGCGCGATACCGTTGAGATCTATCGTCAGCATCATCTGCCAACGCTCGTGCTCGCGGCCAGCATCCGCCACCCGCTGCACATCATCGCGGCGGCGCAGGCTGGGGCCGACATTGCCACCGTTCCCTTCAAAGTGCTGGAGCAGGCGGCGAAGCATCCGCTCACCGACAAGGGCATCGAGACGTTCCTGAAGGACTGGGAGAAGTTTTCCCACGAGCAGCGCTAGCGCCGAGGCGCCGGAGAGCCGTCACTGTACGTCGCGCGCTGGTTGTTGCGTCCGACCAAATAGGGTACCATGACGACGCCGCAGCATCAGTCGGCGTGTGATGGCAGGGCGCGCAAGCGCGCGGGAGACAGTGCGGAGCGATATGACACATGACATCCCAGGCGATCAGACGGACACCAGCGCCGCAAGCGCCGCAAGCGCCGCAAGCGCGCCGCATCTGGCGCGGGCCGATCTCCACCTGCACACGAATCTGGGCGACGGTACCGCCAGCCCACAGCGCGTGCTGGAGGTTGCCCGCCAGCGCAACCTCCAGGTGATCGCCGTCACCGACCACGACCACCTGGAGGGGGCCAAGCGCCTGCAAGAGCTGCTGGACCGCGACCCAACACATGACGTGCAGCTCATCTGGGGTGTCGAAGTGACGACACGCGAGGGCCACTTTCTCGGCCTGTTCATCCGCAAGGCGCCGCGCTTCCTGCTGCACGTCGAGGAGGCCATCGAGCAGATCAAAGATCAGGGTGGCCTCTGCGTGATCCCGCACCCGATGGGCCGCCTGGTGCCAAGTCTCAGCCGCCGCAAGATTGACGACCTGCTGACACGCGGCTACCAGATTGACGCCATCGAACTCTACAATCCCTCGCCTGCGAACGCCTCTGCGCGCGATGAGGTGCGGCGGCTAAATGCGCAGTGGGGTCTCGCCGCGACAGGCAGCAGCGACGCCCACTTCTGGCAGCACATCGGCGCGGGCTACACGCTCTTCCCAGGCGCGACAGCGGAGGATGTGCGCCATGCGATCACCGACCACACCACGCGCGAGGGTGGCCAGGAGCAGCGGCCCGAGCGGCTGCCTATCCGCGCCTACGTCGCGCAGAACGTCTGGTCGCTCATCATAGACCCGCCGCGCAAACTCTCGCGCATGCTGCTGCACGGCGGCGACGAGTAGTGGGCAGCGACCTCACCTCCTGGCCCCCTCTCCCACAGGGAGAGGGGGAATTCGCGGCGAGGCATTACTCGATGGGGAGGGTCGAGTGAGAGCGCCACAGGGAAGGAAGAACTCGCTTGCTCCCTTCTCATCGCAGGAGAGCGGCTGAGGGTGAGGTGTGGCTAGCGCCGCCAACCAGGCCGCATGCCGCATGCGGCCTTGACCCTTCCAGCGCTGCGGGCATACAATCGCCGGAGGCGCCACAGTCGGGCGCTCTGGGTAGTCAGGCGATGCGGGAAGGACGCGAGGCGATGGCGAGTGACGGGGCCGATGGCGGCTCGCTGCTGCTGACAATCGACGTGAGCAACACTGGCATCAAGTTTGGCCTCTACCCTATGGATGGCGGGCCACTGCGTGCGCGCTGGCGCATCGCCACCGTGCGCGAGAAGACGACCGACGAGTATGCGATGCTGCTGGCCCAACTCTGCGCCCACGCAGGCATCCGGCTGGAGCAGATCAGCGCGGTCATCATGGCAAGCGTCGCGCCGCCGCTCACCCCCGTCTTTCAGGAGCTGGCGGCGAGCTACCTCAAGCGTGAGGCGATTGTCGTCACGCATGACTCGCCCATCCAGACGCCACTGCTGGTGGATAATCCCTGGGAAGTGGGCGCCGACCGCGTGATTAGCGCGCTGGCCGCCCACGCGCTCTACGCTGGGCCTGCCATCGTCATCCAGTTTGGCACGGCGACCAGCTTCGATTGCGTCTCGGCGGAGGGCGCCTTCCTGGGTGGCGCGATTGCGCCGGGGCTGGGCATCTCGGCGAATGCGCTGGCCAGCGCCGCCTCGCGACTCTATCAGGTGGAGTTGACGCCGCCGCCCGCCGCGCTCGGCACGAATACGGTTCACAGCATGCAGTCAGGTATCGTCTTTGGGCATGTCGGGCTGGTGGAGGGGCTGGTGACGCGGCTGCGGGCCGAGGCGCCAGGCGGCGACCATGCGAAGGTGATCGCGCATGGCGGGCTGGCCGATGTGATGGCGCAGGTGACGCCCTGCATAGATATCGTGGACCCCAACCTGATTCTGGCGGGCCTGCGCATCGCCTATCAGCGGCTGCGCGGCGACGCCGAGACGGGAGGCGCCAGGTGAGTGATCTGGCCAATCTGCGCAAAGACTACATGCAGCGAGGGCTGGACGAGGCGCAGATGGACGCCGACCCCATCCGCCAGTTTCAGGCCTGGTTCGACGCCGCCGTCGCTGCCGAGCACCCGGAGCCAAATGCGATGGCGGTTGCCACGGCAACGCCCGACGGCGTCCCCTCCGCGCGTATGACGCTGCTCAAAGGGCTGGACGCGCGCGGCTTTGTCTTCTACACGAACTATGAGAGCCGCAAAGGCGCAGAGTTGGCGGCGAATCCGCAGGCGGCGCTGATCTTCTTCTGGGTGCTGCTGGAGCGCCAGGTGCGCGTGGAGGGGTCGGTGGAGCGCGTCTCCGCCGCCGAGTCCGACGCCTACTTCCACAGCCGCCCGGCAGGCAGCCAGCTTGGCGCATGGGCCTCGCCACAGAGTCAGGTGATCGGCAGTCGCGCCGACCTGGAGCAGACCTATCGCGCGCTCGAACAGACCTACGCTGGCCACGAGATTCCACGCCCGCCGCACTGGGGCGGCTTCCGTGTGGTTCCGCAGATGATCGAGTTCTGGCAGGGGCGCCCCAGCCGCCTGCACGACCGCTTGCGCTATACCCGCGCCAGCCCCGTGGGCGCCTGGCATATCGAGCGACTCGCCCCGTAGCAACCTGGGGCCGGAATGGAGTCTGGCCTCTAGATTGCTTCATGCCCTGCTTGATACGATGCGCCCACCATCCTGCGGCTGCGCCAGTGACGGCTGCGCCGCTGGATCGCGTGTCCACCGGCCAATCGCAGCGCGCCATCTCGCTGGCTGCGCTAGTGTGGAGTTCAGCAATGGCACAGCCCCCGCAGCCACTGGTGTATGTGGTAGATGATGATCTGGGCATCCGCGAAAGTTTGCGCTTCCTGTTTGAGGATGCAGGCTACCCGGTGGAGGAGGCCGAGGATGGCAGTTCGGCGCTTGCGGCGCTCCACGCGGATGCGCGCCCCCGCATCGTCCTCCTCGACCACCTGATGCCGCGGATGAGTGGGCTTGAGACGCTACGTGCAATGGTCGAGCAGCCAGCGATCCTGGCGCGCGTTGTCATCCTCTTCATGACGGCAGGCAACGATCCCCAGCACTCCGAGTTGGCAGAATTACTGCAGCGCTACGCCATCACGACGATCACCAAGCCCTTCGATCTCGGCACGCTGCTGGCTGAGGTCGCACGAGCGAGCAGGCGCCTGGTCGAGCGTCCACTGGCGCAATGCGAGCCGAGGAGCAATGCCGGGCGCCAGTAGCAACGCTGGGCGGTAGACGCCGTTTCAATCAATTGCTAGCCGAGCAGCGCCAAGCTCCACGCGGATGCGATTGGCGCTGGACCCTAGACGACGGCTCAGGTTGACGTTTCCCCTTGCCAGACGACACAATATCGCCGGGAATCGCGAGAGCGCGTGGCTACGCGCTGCATGAAATACGCATGTGCACTGGAGGCGTATCGTGACGAGCATACTCAGCAGGACGCCATCGAATCCGCAGGCGACAGACGGGCGTCCACGCGCGCTTTCACTCAACGAGCCAGACCTCGGTTCGAGCGATGATGCGCTGGAAGATGAGTACGACGACGAATTCGACGACGATGACGACGATGAATTCGACGACGATGACTGGGAGGACGAGGCTGACGACGAGTTTGAAGAACTCGAAGACGAGTGAGCGAATCGCACATCCCAGATGAAATAGCGCATCGCGCGGAGCGGCAGCAGACATCGCCCTCCGCGCGATGTTCTATCTTCCAGGCGACCTTCCAGGCGACCTGCTCATGCGCTACCCCCTCTGTTGTGTGGTGACCACCTGATAGCATGTCTGCCTGAGATGTTAGCGTGGCCCCAGACCTCACCCCCAGCCCCTCTCCTGCGAGGAGAGGGGAGCCGGAGTTTCCGTTTCCCCGGCGCCTCGCGGGCGCGGGGCCAGGGGGTGAAGTCGCGCCTGGCGTCGGCGCCAACACCCTGAGCGCGTATATTATGACTCGCCGGTCGCTTGACAAGCCGCCTGAATTTCACATATAGTGACAGGAACTATCGCGCGTTGTAAGCAGCGTCCCACTGCCGGATGGTATTCGCGTGGACTGCGACGTGGCCCTTCGGTGTCATCCTCTGTCTCGCGCTGGGTGGGTATGTCCGGCATCTGGCGCACTGTGTTTTCCTTCATCGTCCCTCGCCGGGCCAATCCCTATCTTATCAGGTGGGTTGCGCCCGCACGGAGGTAACCGTTTGAACTCACTTGATATCATCCTCCTGGTTCTGGCCGTTGCGCTCGGCGCGATCGGAGTCTACAGTGGCTACCTCTTTGGTCAGCAGCGCTCGCAGCTGCGCTACCAGGAAGCCCAGCTCCGTCACGAAGAGCAGATGCGCCAGGCCGCTGAAGCGGCGGAGTCGCGGCTGCTTCAGATGCAAGAGGAACAGCGTAAAGCCCTACAGGATGCACGCGACGAGACTGCGAAGATTCGATCATCATTGGAGAACGATGCGCGTGAGCGGCGCGATGAAGTTCGCCGCCAGGAGCAGCGCATCCAGCAGAAAGAGGAGTCGCTCGAACGTAAGAGCGAGGCGATGGAGCGGCGCGAACGTGGCCTGAACCAGCGCGCCCAGGAACTCGATACCCTGCGCGCAGGGGTCGAGGCGATGCGCGAGCAGCGCATCAACGAACTGGAGCATGTCGCCAACATGTCCGCCGATGAGGCGCGGGCCGAACTGCTCGCGCTGGTCGAGGATGACACGCGCCGCATCGCCGCGCAGCGTGCGCGCGAGATCGAGGCGGTGGCCCGCGAGGAGGCCGATGCGCGAGCGCGCGAGATCATCACGCTGGCCATCCAGCGCTGCGCCTCCGATCAGGTCTCGGACGTGACTGTCTCGGTCGTGCCGCTGCCCAACGACGAGATGAAGGGGCGCATCATCGGGCGCGAGGGCCGCAACATCCGCGCGCTGGAAGGCGCGACTGGCGTAGACCTCATCATTGACGACACGCCCGATACCGTCATCCTCTCTGGCTTCGATCCCGTGCGGCGCGAAGTTGCGCGCATCGCCCTGACCAAGCTGATCCTCGATGGGCGCATTCACCCGGCGCGCATCGAGGAGGTGGTGGCGAAGGCGCGGCAGGAGGTGGACCTGAGCATCCTGGAGGAGGGTGAGCGCGCCTGCATGGAGGCCAACATCACCAACCTCCCTGTCGAACTGGTGAAGCTGATCGGGCGCCTGCACTTCCGCACGAGCTATGGGCAGAACGTGCTGAACCACAGCATCGAAGTCTCTGTGCTGGCGGCGACGATGGCGCATGAGCTTGGCGCCGATGTCAACGTCTGCAAGATGGCTGGCCTGCTGCATGACCTCGGCAAAGCGATTGACCAGGAGGTCGAGGGGCCGCATGCGCTGATCAGCGGCGAGATTGCGCGGCGCTTCAACCGCTCGCCCAAGGTGGTGCATGCCATCGTGGCGCATCATGCGACTGAGGCGGAGCCACAATCGCTAGAGGCGGCGATTGTCCAGGCGGCGGACGCCATCTCGGCGGCGCGTCCGGGCGCGCGGCGCGAGACGATTGACCTTTACATCAAGCGGCTGGAGGCGTTGGAGAGCATCGCCAACTCGTTCCGAGGCGTGGAGAAGTCGTTTGCCATCCAGGCGGGGCGCGAAGTGCGCATCATCGTGCGCCCAGAGGAGGTAGACGAGGCGGCGGCTGGCCAGCTCGCGCGCGACATCGCCCGCCGCATCGAGGAATCGATGGACTATCCCGGCCAGATTCGCGTCTGCGTGGTGCGCGAGACGCGCGTGGTGGATTACGCGAAATGAGCAGCGAAGCGACACAACCGCAGCGGATTGACCTGCACACGCACTCCACCGCCTCCGATGGCCTCTACGCGCCCGCCCAACTGGCCAGGCTGGCGCGCGAGGCTGGCCTCGACCTGATCGCCCTGGTGGACCACGACACGACCCAGGGCGTCGCCGAGGCGCAGGCGGCGGGCGCATCGCTTGGCCTGACGGTGATGCCCGGCGTGGAGATCAACACCGACCTCGCAGGCGGCGGTGAGGCGCACATCCTGGGCTACGAGGTCACGCCGGACGATCCCTCGCTGGCCAGCAACCTTGGCCTGCTACGCGGCGCACGCGAGCGGCGTGGCGAGCGCATGGTGGCGAACCTGCGCGCGGCAGGCTTCGACATCTCCTGGCCACAGGTGCGCGAGATCGCCAAGGGGGCGGTGGGTCGCCCGCACGTCGCCCGCGCGCTGATCAACGGTGGCTACGCGACCGATGTCTCCGACGCCTTCGCGCGCTATCTCTCGCCGGGGCGCCCGGGCTTCTCGCCGCGCTACAAGCTCGCTCCCGATGACGCGATCCGCATCATTCGCAGCGCGCGTGGCATCCCGACGCTGGCGCATCCCGCCAGCATCGTGGACCTGGAGGCGCGCGTGCTGCCGCATCTGGTCGGTGTGGGGCTGCAAGGGCTGGAGTGCTACTATGGCCAGTATGATGAGGCGACGGTGGCGCGGCTGCTCGGGTTGGCCGCGCGCTTCGGCCTGATCGCGACTGGCGGCTCCGACTACCACGGCCCGAACATGCACCCCACACCGCTCGGTGGGCGCGCCGTGCCACCAGAAGCGGTCACGCAGCTACGCGAGGCCCGCGCCGCCGCGCTGGCTCGCTCCGATGAGCCCTTCGCGCTCACTCCGCCCAATCTGTGAGGCTGCGCTGGCCGCCTGCCGCGCCGCGAGCGGTTGACACCCAGCGGTATGGCATGCTGGCTCAGTCAAACAAGCCACGGTGGACCGCCGTTGTTCACTGGCAATGCGGTGAATGGCGGGCCGTCAGCCGCGCGCCGGGCGGCTAGGTTTAGCGGGCGCCGATGGTAGGCTGCTGTGGCGCGCTGTCGGGTTCCGCGTCATCGGGTGGCAAGAGCGCAGGTTCCTCGGCGGCGTCGCCTGGCACGCTCGCTATGCTTGGCGCTTTCGGCGCGGCGCGCTCTTCGGGTGGACGCAGGGCGTGGAAGAAGAAGTAGAACAGGAAGGCGTTCACCGCTTGCAGCGCCGCGCCAATCTCGAACGGCAGCTCAAGCGAGATAGTGTCGAAGATGTAGCCGGCCAATCCCGGTGTCAGCGCAGACGTCACCTGCGAGGGCAGATTGGAGAGCGCGCTGACCGTGCCGCGCTCCTCCGATGGCACGACCGCCATGACATACGACTGGCGCAGTGGCAGGGCCATGCGCTGGGCCTGCATGCGCAGCAGGTAGAGCGCGCCTGCCAGCCAGAAGGTGGGCGCCAGCGCCATCGGCGCGAGCAGCAGCGCCTGGAGAATGCGTCCCCAGAAGATCGCGCGCACCAGCCCCAGCCGCGCCGCGAGCCGTGGCGCATAGAGATTGGCGGCCAGCGCGGCCAGATTGACGGCGGTATAGAGCGCGCCGACCTCAGCGGTCCCAGCGCCGTAGCGTCTGAAGAACCAGTAGGTGATGAACGGCCCGAAAAAGCCTATTGCCAGCCCATTGACGCTATTGGTCATCCACAGGCGCAGCAGAATCGGCCAGGAGATGGGCGAGATGCGGCGCAGCGGATTCCATGATCCGCCTGACGTGGCGGTGGCCGCTGCGTGGGCGTTGCGCGCAGGTCGCGCCGGTCGCAGGTTGGCGATGGGGATGACGAGCAGCCCGGCGATGGCAGCCAACACGGCCATCGCGATGAAGGCCGCGCGGTAGCCCGCCATGCCATCCGCGCCGCCCAGGTGAAAATGCGGCAGCAGGTCGGGCAGCGTGGCGAGGGGTCCACCGCCGAGTAGCGCGCCCAGTGAGGAGAAGAACGCCATCCGCCCAAAGACATCGTTACGCGCGCGTGGTGGCGCAGCCTCCGCCAACAACGCCTGCTCGGCTGGCTGATAGGGGCCGATGGACCCGCCGCCCGCTCCAGCGCCGCGCCCGAAGGAGCCGAGCGCAGCAAAGAGAAAGAGCAGCGGCACATCGCGCGTGATGGCATAGACGACCCCCGCCGAGGCCGCCAGCAGCGGCAGCGCGATCAGGAATGGCTTGCGCCCGATGCGGTCGGAGAGCAGCCCGACCACGCTGGTCAGCAGCGCCGAGGTGATGGCGACGGCGACGAAGAGCCATCCCAGGCTGACCCCGTTGAACCCAATCAGCGCGAGGTAGATCGGTGTGACAATCCCCGCCAGCGCGCGCATCGCGCTCATGAAGAGACGCGCAAGGATGACCAGGCTGACATCGCGGGTCATCCAGTCGGGCCAGATACGCCGCCGCAGACTGTGTGCGTTCCTTGCAGGCGTGCCTGACGCCATCTCGTCATCCTCTCACCAGTGGGGATTGTTGTCGCTCTGATCCTATGGTACAAATAGTTGACTGCGTCAGTCAATAGATGGGTGAGGGGATCGGCGCACTGGCGCGCCAGACCGCCCATGTGCGGGCAGAGTGGAGCGACGAGCGTGAACGATGAGAGCCGAGAGCAAAGCCGAGAGCAAAGCCGAGAGCAGCGCAGCGCGACCTCTGCGACCGACACGACAGATGAGCTGATCGCGCGCAGCTTTGATCGCTGGTCGGCGTCGCTGGGGCGCGAGTTTGGCCCACTCTCGCGGCCACAGCGGCGCACGCTGCATACGCTGGCGGATCGCGAGGCGGCGGAGCAGGTCACGCGGGTGGGCGACATCGCGGCGATTCTGCGCTTCACGACGGCGGGCGCCACGCGCCTGCTCGATACCCTGGAGGCGCTCGGCTACGTCACGCGCTATCGCGCGCCAAATGTGGATCAGCGCCAGGTGTACCTGACGCTGACGCTGATGGGGCGTGCGGCGCTGGAGCAGGCCGACCGCGCCTTCACCGCGCGCGTGGCTGCCAGCCTGAGGCCGCTGAGCGAGGCCGAGCGCCAGACGCTGGCTGCGCTGCTGGCGCGTCTTACGTCCTCTGAGGCGCCGAACACGCGCTCCATTGCGGATGAGGTCTCTGCGGAGGGAGCCTCAGATGGCGCGCCGAGCGAGCGGTGACGTGCGTTTGGGGCTACCAGCGCGCCCCTGCTGGTCGCAGACGCCGCACTGAGGCCGGGTTGGGCGTCTGGCAGCGTGGGCAGAGGTCCTGAATCGGCAGCAGGCTGAGTCGGCAGCGCACACACTCGCTCGCGATGGCGTGATGGCAACTCTGGCAGTAGACCGCGTCGGGCGACGTGCGCTGTCCGCAGGTCTGGCAGACATGCAGCAGCGGCGAGGGCGAGACACCAGCCGTGCGGCGCTGCTCGAAGATATGATTCGCCTGGCGCTGCGGATCGAGCGCGCTGGAACTCATCTCGCCCGGCCTCACGGTGGCCCCGCTGCCATGCGATGGCGCTGACTGTGCAGGATAGTAGCCAGGGTGGGCGGGCGCGGAGGTAGGCGCAAACGGCGCATGGGCGGCTGGTGTGTTGTAGGCGGGCGCCGATGGCGGGCGCATCTGCGGATAGAACGGCGCCTCGTCGTCGGCATAGGGAGAGCGTGGGCCGAGCGCGCTGAGCGGCCTGACCGGCTCACGCGCGGGCGCTGACGGATAGGAGGCGGGCGGCTGCTGCGGATAGCTCGGATAGGAGACGGGTTGCTGCGTGGGTGGCTGCCGCGGATAGCTCGGATAGTTCAGGGCGCGCTCGTCGAGCAGGCTGAGGGTGATGAGCGGCGAGAGCATGACGGAGACGCCAGCGTTGAGCTTGCATTCGCTGACGCGCTGGCCGCCGATGTGTAGCCCATTCGTGCTGTGCAGGTCAACCACCCACCACGTCTGGCCCATCAGCCGCAGCTCGGCGTGCTGCCGCGAGATGTGTGGATAGGGCAGCGCGATGTCGTTGGTCGCGAGGCGACCAATCGTCAGGTGGTCGCGCTCCAACTGCGCCCGCACGACGCCCTCTGGTGTCTGAATCTCGACGCTTGCCAAATTCGACCACCTTCCACTGCGCGAGACGTGGGAGCGCTAGCTGGTGGGTCAGTCGCCTGGCCAGGCCACACAGCGCTGAGCGGAAACCGCGACGAGAAACGAACCGCGCCAGACGGAGCCGGGCGACGCCTGCCGCTCTCTCTCTTCATAACGAATAGTGGTGGCAATCCGCGTCACGAATGTACCTGTTGAGGCGCAATGAACATGTGCGACTCGTCTCCGCATGGCTGGGAAGCGAGGCGCACCCTCATAGTAGACTTCTTGCGCCTCGCCGTCAACTCGCCTCAGCAAAGAGCATTTCTTACCTGCGAAAATGGGGCAGGCTGATATCACTGACCCCACAAGACGGGGGCAAGGCGCCCAGCGCTGACTGCGCAGACATCATAAATTCCGCTTATGAGGCACGTAATGGATGTAGTCGTTGTCCCATACATTCAGGCCGATCACATCTACTTCGATTGTGGGCTTCCACAGGACGTAGGGAAAACTCAATTGGTCCCGGTTACTCCACTTGTAGATCTCCGCCAGCCAGGCCGCGTCTAGCTGCCGGAAATCTCTCTGGGGCTCCCTCACGATGAACGAGCACTCATACAGCCCCTGGTGTGCAGGATAGCCTTCCGCCCTATAAGCATCCACTTGTTGCCTGATCGGCTGATCGCGACACTTCTCCAATGACATGCAGACATCTGCTTCGTCATAAATACAGTCCCGTTCAGGGTGCTTGAAAAGCGCGTAGCCCCGTTGGCAATAGCCAATCAGCGTCTCAAGGCTGTTCGGCAAGCGCAGAACCACGCTGCCATCCATCCAGACCACATAATCGTATTCGCCGTAATTGGGGAAGGCGTACGGCCACACTTTGTAGTATTTAGCAATCAGCCGGTCCGGCAGTGCGCGCACCTGTTCAGGCAGATAGCGAGAGTCAGCCTCGCTGAAGTAGGCATAGTCCACCGAAATATTCTGAGCAACGTGCGACTTCGTGGCGTCGTGGCCACCAAATACCGCCGTGTATGCAAGCACCCGCATGGCAATCTCCTCATTAGCGCCTGCCCTGACAACCCCTATGCCCCTAATCCAATATCTGCGCCCCATCAGCCGCAGTCAGACCCGCCGGGGCCGCGCTGGCTGCCGGAATGTCGCGCAAGTGGTATCCTCGCTTGCCGAGCAGCCAACTTCCCACGCGCTGCGTCAACGCGAGCGGGCCTTTCTGGGTCAGCACTGCCCGCGAGGCCCGAGCAAGCTTGACTGCGCGGACGCCACGGGAGGCGTTCAGCCAGGCCAGCTCGCTTTGTGCCGCAGCCAATTGCGTTGTGGCTGTCGCGAGCTGTTGGCGCAGCGATATGAGGTCTGACTGAAAGCGTGCGGTCAATTCCTCGCGCTCGCCCCGGAATCGGTCTTCGGCCAGCTCGCGCACCTGAGCGACTTGTAGAGAGGCCCTCACGATGTGGGTCGCCGCTAGTTGGTGCGCCTGCGCGACCTGACGTGCGGCCTCAATGCGGCGAGCCTCGTGCTTGGCGGCAAGCTCATCGGCCTGTGCGCGCGCCTGCCGCTCGGTGACGAGGACACGCTCCCAGAGCGCCTCTACACGCTGTATGCTCTCGAGTCTCTGCCCGAGGGCATACAAGGTTTCACGCAGCGCCATTGCGCGTTCAGGGGACATGCTGAGCACTGCCTGCAAACCACAGGGAGTCTCGCTCCCGACGGAAACCACACCGAGTCCAGATCCATGCCAGACTTCAAACGATGGGTAGTTGGCTGCCAATTCTCTCCAAAGCCGCCAAGCCGCAGCGTCGCTCTCGCGCTCATTGATGCCGTGCACGACCAGGACACCACGAGGGCTCATCTTGGGAAGCCAGGTATCAACATCGTGGCGAGCGGCCTGGTAGGCGTCGGACCCGTTGATGTGCAACAAGTCAATCGAACG
The DNA here is from genome assembly GCA_025936795.1 of Ktedonobacterales bacterium. Classification (GTDB taxonomy): domain Bacteria; phylum Chloroflexota; class Ktedonobacteria; order Ktedonobacterales; family JADMIN01; genus JAKAIY01. The sequence continues at coordinate 15,184 of JAICSR010000049.1, forward strand.
ATCGTCAAAGCGGCGC
>JAICSR010000082.1 GCA_025936795.1 Ktedonobacterales bacterium
CATCGGCTCCAGCCAGACGGGCTGATCCACCTGATTGTAGACCAGTTCCGGCATGGCGGTCGCTGGCTTCTGCTGATTCTGCCCGGAGGGGTTGAACCACGGCGCATGCGCGTACTTGCCCCACCACGTCAGATAGTCGTTCACCGCGTCGGCGGGAATGATGCGGTCAACCCAGGCGGGAACGGCGCTGGGCGCATCGTTGGCGATGACGCCCGTCTGGCTATCCACCACCAGCACGCGCTGCGTAACATCGCCTGTGAAGCCGCGTGTCGGCTGCATCAGCGAGATGGTGAAGTAGGGGCGCCAGCTATCGTCCACCTCCAGCGTCGGGTCGGCCAGGTTGCCATTGGTGTAGCCGCTCAGGTAGACGTGCCGCAGCAGATCCTGATTGAAGAGCGCATCGGGCAGATAGCGCATATGATAGCCGGTGCGCAGGTGCGGCGCGGCGTTGGGGTCTTCGGCGTCCACCACCACATAACCGGGACTCTCCCAGTGTCCCAGGTTGGCCCAGACGTTATTATAGACCAGCGGGGCGAGCCAGTAGAGATGGCCGTGCACTGACTGGAGCGTATACTCCGCTTGCTCAGTGTGGTAGAGCGAGCCGAGATTCTGGCCGCCACTGGCGAGGGTCTGCTGGCCCAGATAGGAGGCGACGGCCTGTGTCACCAGCACGATGTGGTCAACGTTGGTCGGGGGCAGGGGCTGCGAGGCGGGAGCCGCGACGATGTGCGGGATAGCGGCGAGCGCTTTGGCGTTGCCATCGAACCAGGTCGTGCCAATGACGATCACGCCATTGATGACGATGGCGATGGCCAGCGCCGCGAGGATGGCAAGCCCACCAGCCAGCGCGCCGCTCGGCATGCCGCCTGCTGGCTGCTCGCTCACGACAGAGCGGCGGCGACGCGCGCCGCCGCTATACGTGCTGGAGATGGTGTTCATGCGCTCATTGAGCGCGCCGAGCGTCTGGCTCGCCCGCAAGAGGCTGCCGCCAAAGAGCGCGTAGACGCCAGTGATGGCGAGCGGCCAGAGCAGCCATTGCCAGCCGCCATATGGCCCGGTGACGGCGGGCATGGCGAAGTAGAGGATCAGCAGGTCGAGGACGAAGTTGAGCGCCCAGAGCGACGCCGTCCAGCGCGCCACCGCTCGCCACTTGGGCCACTGCTGGCGACCGAGCGCATATGTCAGCCCCAGCAGCAGCGCCGTCACGACGGTCGCGCCAATCGCGGCCAGCCCTACGATGATCATAACGCTCTCAACTTCCAGCCCCACCCGCGCTATGCGGGTCGGCGACCAACATCCGTTTACATCCTGTGGTCTAGCCGCGCGCCAGCGATGCGCGCCGCCAGCGCCTATCGTCCCACAGCAGATACGCGCCGTCAATCTGGAGGTTGCGAGCGAGCACACAGAGGGAAACGTTTGCTAGTTTGAAGGAGGTATTTCAAGCAGTGCGAATACCTGACCGATAAAGCGTGCGAGCGTCCCTGTATTCCCTGGCTCGTCAAGCATCTCAGTGAGGTTGTAGTATACGGTAATTGTCGAATCAGCCTCGATACGGGCGCGAACCTCCGCCGTGATGCAACTGGCGACCAGAATCGTCTGCGCTGACGGGCTGACATGGCGTGCCGCCTCAAACGATTTCTTTGCGGCTCCATAGCGTTCCAGCGCCCCGGCTGGGTCTGCTCCACCCTTCACCTCGATCACGGCGATGGTCTTTCCATCCTGATTGAGCAGCGATATATCTGGCTCGCTGGCGAACAACGCCGAGGTTTGATTTGTCAGTATCATCGCTCGGTATCGGTCAATCGCGCCCAGTTGATCTTCAATCCTCGCTTGGTCGTATATCTCTACTGGCCCGCCTCCACGCGGCGCCAGGGCTGCCAGGACATCTCGTTCCTTCGCTGCTTTCACGAGCAGTCGTTGTACAACTTTCTCCGCTTCCTCGCCAATCGCATTGCGCCACGCGCCATCTATCTGTGCGCCGGTGGAGGCAAGTAGCAATCCATACAACTCGTCTGCTGTGATGGTCTGGAGCGAGCTATCCACGATCAGTGAGATATGCTCGTTGAAGAGGCGGGCAAGCGCCAGAGCGCTGATTTCTTCCAACGAAATATCCTGTCCACCGACGCTCTCAAAGCGCTTGACGTCGATTCCGCTCAAATAGCGCGCGCCCTTCTGTGAAAGCGCAGCAATGTTGCGATAGTAGGCGACAAGGCGAGGACGTTCACGGAGCGCTCTGGGATGGCAGAACACTTGAAGAAGCGTCAACTCTGCATGGTTCTGTATCGCGCGAAAGGCGTCCTGCCCGATTCCCCACTCAGCGAAGTGATCCCAATTGTACAGGGGCGACGTTGGCGACAGGTCTGCGACTAAACCTGGCAGCGCAAGCGCCCCGAACTCCTTGAGCTTGCGGTAGAAGAACGTAGATCGCAGGCGGTAATTGAGACGATTAGCCTCTTTGAGCAGCGCGTCATCATCTGTGGGCATCTCACTCCTTCTCCCACACGTAGACACACTTTCTCAACTCAGAGCGCCCGTGGCTCCCCATCTGCTGGCTGCTATTGCCTTTGCCACGACCAAGGGTCCAGATGTGGCGCACGGACAAGCCAGACGATTCGGCGAAATCTGAGAGGATCAGGTCTACAGGTATCTCTTCTCCCGCGTAGCGAACATTGTCGTTGACCATTGCGACCATACCGCCAGGCTTGAGCGTGCGAGCAAATTCATAGATGACGAAGCACATTTCATAGAAGTAGTTGCGCACGAGGCGTGTCACGTTATCGTTATTGAGTTTACCCTGAACACGGTAGGCGTCCAGAATTGCCAATGCTTCGTGGAGCGCCGCCTGACCATGGAAAGCCTCGTCAACCCGCTCGAAATCGTGTACCCGACCGAGTGAGACATAGTAGTCATGCAATTGCTTGCGTTTGTCGCGATTCTCGACAGTGCACGAGAGCATCGCCTGACGCAACTGCTTCACCTGCATATCGCTGCAGCCGAGATAGAGCAACTCTAGCGCGTAGGTACGAGTGTAATCGTAGCGGTTGGCATATGGCGGTGAGGTCAGGATGGTGTCCACCGTGTCTGACTCCATCTGTGGCAGCAGCAGCAGACAGGAACCTTCGAGCAGTTGTGGCGCTCCGGCGCTACTTGGCGCCTCAGCAGGCGCAAAGAGAGTCCCTTGGGCAGGCGTCCGACCAAGGTCACCTGCCATCTGTCGCAATTTCTCGCCTATTGCCTCGCGAAAGGTCACGATCCGCCCTTTATTGAACGGGCGTTTCCCCTGTGACCTGCCAGATCGCGCGTCCCAGCGAAGATACTGGCCGTCCTTGCGTGTGTAGCTGATGTCTTCGAGCACGCAGAACGCGGCATACTGTAAGAGCTTGCGAACAGCTTCATCTGCAACGTGCATTTCACAGTATCTAAGATAACCGATCAGTCGCTTCTCCTCGTCCTCTGGAAAAGCTCCCCGCGTGATGGCGATGTGCTGGAAGGCCTGGCTGGCGTCGTAGAACTGTATGAAGTCGAGACCTACTAGTTGCTCGACAGCCGCGTGGAAGGCGCCGCTCTCCACACGAGTTGCAGCGATACGTGCGTTCATTGCGTGGAGGCCTACGGGGAGCACTTCTATACCTGTCGTTCGCCAGCCCAGCTCCCCAGCTGCAAATAGCGCCGCGCCTGAGCCAGCGAATGGGTCGAGCAGCACGCCGGGCTGCGGGTGTAGCGTTCTCAGCAGGTACTTAACCAGCCCCTCAGAAAAGCCCTCGCGATACTTGAACCAGCCATAGAACGGAGCGCCTTTGTTGGCCTGGTAGCTCACGACACTTCTATCGAGCGCCGGATTGTGAACAATGCGCGAGCGAAACCGCTCGTAGAGCGTATCACGAGCGACGGTCGGAGTGGTCACTTCTGGAGGAACCGGCGCCTCAGCGTTCAATGTCAGCGGATCGTTGGTCTGGTCATCGGCAGCCACAGTCCACAGCGTAGATGTCATCATAGCCTCCCCAGCCAGCGCTAGCCTCATTGGATATTCTACCGCATCCGCAACCAGGCAGCAGATTCACGTCTGCCTCATGAAGAAAGTACCTTGATGAATGAGAAAAGAGGAAATCATCCATCTCACAGGCCTATTCGCACACATAGCGCGAGCAGCGGAACGAAGGCGACGCTCTCTCGTTCCGCTGCTCGCGCCATACCACGTGTCGGCGCTAGTCGCCGCCCTTCCCATTGCTCTCACCAGCGCCATTCGCGCCATTCGCGCCATTCGCGCCATTCACACTGGTGACGGCGGGCAGGTTGGGATCAGTCTTGCGCAGGATGGTCTGACGCAGCGGCGCGCGCAGGATGGCCCGGTCAATCACGCGGTCGGCGCGTAGCTCCTGTGAGGGCGAGGCGGCGAATGCGGGAGGCGCGTCGGCGCTGAGCGGCCGGGGCGCTGTCTGCGTGGGCGTGCCGTTCACCCCATCGCCGTTCATCCTGGCGCCTGAAGCGACTGGGCCGACCAGATGTGGCGCGGGCGCCTGAAAGTCTATCGCGGCAGGCGCGCCGAAGAGCGTGGCCTCGGCGACACTGGCCAGCGCCGTCATCTCGGCATGCGTCGGTGTCTCCGCCTGGCGCAGCGCCTGCGCGAACTCGTCGCCATCCAGATCTCCGCGCTCCAGCAGGGCCTCGGCTGTGGCGACCACGGCCTTGCTGCGCTGCTCCAGCAAGGCGCGCACGGCGTCGTGGGCCTGGCGCAGCAGCGCCTCCGTCTGTGTGCGCAGCGCCGGGTCGGCGTACATTTGCTCGGGCGTCAGCGATGGAGCCGAGAGGAGTGTGTCACCCATGCCCCATTGCGCCACGGAGCGCAGCGCCAACTGGGTCGCGTTGGCGAGATCATCCGCCGCGCTATCCAGCCGCGCCTGCAAGAATAGCTCCTCCGCCGCGCGACTCGCCAGCGCCACCTCGATGCTAGCGAAGACCTCATCCGCCGACTGCGTGACAATCTCCTCCACTGGCTGCGTCTCGACGAATCCCGCGCCTGGCTGGCTGAGCCGCCGCGACATCGTCACACGCGCCACCCGCACACGCGGCGTCAGATAGGCCTGCGCGACGGCGCGGCCTGCCGCATGATAGGCCAGCCGCCGCCGCTCCAGCGCCGAGAGCGTACGCGGATAGCCAACGCCACGCGCGCGCATCTCGCGGGCGGCCACGAGATCGGGGTAGCCAATGCTGTCGCGCCCATCGGCATGCGCGAACACCACCGCCTCAGTGATGACCTGCTCAATCTCGGTCGACGTGTAGCCCGCCAGATCCGCGACCAGCCGCGACATCGTGCGGTCGTCGAGGTCGTCGTGGCGCACACGACTCAGGCGCTGCGCGATCACCTCGGCGCGTTGCGCGCTGCTCGGCGGCGCCAGTGTGATCGCGCGGTCGAAGCGCCCCGGACGCAGCAGCGCGGGATCGAGCGCTGCGAGCGCGCTGGTTGCGCCTATCGTCAGCACAAGCTGCGGCGCCCGGCTCGCCTGACGCGCAGGGCGTAGTCCTGCCGTGCGCAACATGCTCTGCCAGCGCCTCTTGCGCTGTGGCGGCGACGCCATCTGCGCCAGCAGTTCGGCGAGGGCGCCCGTCTCTCCCGTCGTCGCGCCCACCGCGCCGAGGGCGTTGAGATCGTCCACATAGATGACGCAGGCGCCATAGATGCGCGCCAGCCGTCGCGCTTTACGATAGAGGCTCCTGATGAGCAGCATATCCGCGCCGAGGACGCGCCCGCGAAAGCCCGCCGCGCTGACGGTGGCCAGTGGCGCGCCAGCCGCCACACTGATGCGCTCGGCCAGCGCACGCTTGCCAACGCCTGACGGGCCAACCAGCAGCACTCCCTGGCTCATCGGCTCGACATCGAGCTGCGTGAGGCCCCGCGCGCCACGTAGGAGCGATACGATGCGCTGCGCCGCCGCGACGACCTCCGGCGCGGCCTTGAAGTCGCTAAGCGTGGCGTCTGCGGCGACATCCGCGTCGCCTGGCACTGTCCAGTGGATGCGTGGACGCCCCAGCAGCCAGAGCAGCGCTACGCCGAGCAGGACGACGAAGCCCAGGGCAAAGGCGAGCGCAACTCCCGTCTGCGCAGGCCGCTGGCGCAGCGCGGCGATGGATAGCGCGGCGAGCGCGCACAGCGCCACGAGCGTGGCCAGCGCAGCCAGCGTGACGCCCCAGTGATCCCTGAGGAATCGTCCAACCTCATCGAGCGCACGGTCAATGGCGCGCTCGATCTCCGCTCGCCGCACCGCATAGGCGCTCTGTGGCGTCTCCGTGGCCATCGTCATCTATCCTCCCGGGAGCGTCGCCGCGCGATCCGCATGGTCCCTGCGGGAATCCTCGCGCTGGCAATCTCGCCCTATGTGAGCTCCATCTGTCGCTGAATCAGGCCGTCGGTCCCTACCACGAAATACCAGGTGGCGACGCTGGCATGGCCATGCTCTGTCGTGTAGACCTCGATACTCGCGCGCGTCGTTCCATCTGGCGCTCTGAAGCCACCGCTATAGACGTAGCGCGTGATCGTCAGTCCTGCCTTCCGCTGCTGATCGAGCGTAGCCTGAAGCTGCGACTCGCTGATCTTCAGGTCGCTGCGTCCGGTCGCGTCGTAGGCGGCCCACATGTCGGCGGCGTCGAACCGCTGGCGCGCGCGCAGGTAGCGCAGCACACTGGCAGGCAATGGCGGCAGCGCGGGCTGCGCCACCGTCACGGTTTGCGTCGCTGGAGCCCGCGTGGCCACGATCACCGCCGTGCTCGTGATGAGCGCCGCCAGCGCGAGCGCGCCGACCGCGAGCGCTGCGAGTGGGCGCCTGCATATAGCATCGCCAGCAAGGTAGGCGCCTAGCAGCAACTTGCGCAGCGGCCACTTGACGGCCCGCCAGATCAGATTGCGCGGCGCAAGCGCTGCCTGCTCACCACCAGACGGCGGCAGCGGCAGTGTTTGCTCAGCCCGATCACTCGGAGCAGGCGGCGCAGCGGTTGGCTGCGCGAGCGTAGCCAGCGGGCCGCGTGGCTCAGGCGAGAGGGTTTGCCCCATAGATGCCCACCGTTTCCACTCCACCGTTCCGTCGCAGTTCACCCCCACGGGCGTGGGAGAGCAGAGGCGCGCAGGCGTCGCGTGGTTGCCCATACACACTACAGACGTATGGCAGGCGGCGTCCGCTTCAGAGCTATCCGTGCTCATGCTGGCCGCATTGTAGGTTGCGCATTTGGGCGCTGTCAAGCCGAAGGTGAGCCGTGATCAGGTCGTTGGGAAACACATCGCGAGGCAGCCACAGGGCGTCTTTTCGGGATAAAGGTAGCCTATCGAACGGGCGTGCGAAGGAGATGGGTGTATATTCGTTCCGTGTGTCGCACGTACCAGGACATATGCCCTACGGAGGTGGCGCACATGCGCCAGAATAAAGCAGCGCGCCCCTCTACACGGAGCGGTGAACATCTGACAACCAGACGCTCCGGTGTGGGGGACGCGCTGAGAAATGGGATCGCGACGGTTTGGGAGCTAGGCGACGGTCGCCTTAGCGCCCGCCTCTTCGAGCTTGGCCTTGGCCGCGTTGGCCTCGTCCTTCGCAACGCCTTCCTTGACGGCCTTCGGCGCCGCCTCGACCAGGTCCTTGGCCTCCTTGAGGCCCAGGCCGGTCAGCTCGCGCACCGCCTTGATGACGTTGATCTTGTTCGGGCCAACCTCGGTCAGCGTGGTGGTGAACTCGGTCTGCTCCTCGGCGGCGGCAGGCGCCTCAGCAGCGGGCGCGCCTGCGCCTGGCGCTGCGGCGACCATCGCCGGGGCCGCGCTCACGCCCCACTGATCCTGGAGCGCCTTGCTCAGCTTCACCAGGTCGAGCACGCTCATGTTGCTCAGGTCTTCGATAATCTTGTCGACATCCACAGCCATGACGAATGTTCCTCCAGGCAGGCCACTCAGGGCCTGTTGATTGCAAAACTTGTCGCATCAGCCGCATCGCGGATGCTCGCGGATGCAGCCTACGTTCTCTGCTCGAACGTCTCAGGCTACGCGGCGGCGCCCTCACCAAGCTGGCGGATGCGCGCCTCTAGCACGTTGACGAGATCGCGTAGCGGCGCGCTGAGCACGCCGTAGGTCTGATTCAGCGGCCCCAGCACCGTGCCGACCACCTGACCACGCAGGATGTCGCGCGAGGGAACCTTGGCCAGGTCTTCGACCTGCTTCGCCGAGATCGGACCGCGTTCGAGGATGCCCGCCTTCACCTTGATTGGCTTGGCAGTTCTGGCCGTCTTGAGATAGTCGCTGATCGCCTTCGCGGACGCGACCTCATCCTCATAGCTGAGGGCGATGGCCGTCTGGCCGATCAGCAGCGCCGAGAGGTCCTGATAGTGGGCCGCCTCAGACGCCTTGCGCAGCAGCGTGTTCTTGATGACATGCAGCTCGATGCCCTGGGCGCGTAGCTTGCGACGCAGGTCTTGCGCCTCAGCTACCGTTAGGCCCTCGGTCTGCAGCAGAACCGCTCCACGCGCGCGACCGAGCTTCTCGGTCATCTCCTCGATGAGTTGCGCTTTGGCTGCTGTTGGCATACGTTGGTGTCTCCCTTCCAGAGCGAGTGTCGAGGCGGCAGTGTCTGGGCGCACTCCTCACCCAGAGCTATGCGCGAAATCGCTGACCGTGACGGACACGCCGCCAGCGGCTGCGGGGCGGCCTCGCAGCGCCCACGCATGGGGTCATCGGTCACACCAGAGACGTTCAGTGACGCCTACAGCGAGTAGCACACTCGAAAAGCCCAAACAAAAAGGGCCTCCAGGTCGCCGACCCGAAGGCCCATCACATGAAGGCGCCGCTCGCTGCTTGAGGGGATGCCGCTTGCTGCGACTCCCGACAGCGCTCAGACGCGCAAATGCGCTGGATGCTTCGCCTCGGCAGGCCGTGTACCGATTAAGCCACTCGCTGAAGAGCGGCGCCCGCTGTCTCTGGCTGATATGCAGTTGTACCTGAAGAGTATAGACGTCCTACCAGGCGCCTGTCAACGCTGGCAGGACGTTTGCGCGAGGCGCTGCTAGGCGACCTTGAGCGCCAGCGCCGTCGGCAGGTCCAGGCGGATGCCCGGCGACATGGTAGAGCAGATCGTCATGCTCTTGACGTACTGGCCCTTCGCGCCCGACGGCTTGGCGCGCACAATCGCGTCAATCGCGGCGGAGAGGTTAGCCAGCAACTGCTCCTCGCTGAACGAGAGCTTGCCAATCGGCATGTGAATCAGGCTGGTGCGGTCCACGCGGAACTCCACGCGGCCAGCTTTGACCTCACGCACGGCGCGTGCGATGTCGAAGGTAACGGTACCCGCCTTCGGGTTCGGCATCAGGCCGCGCGGGCCGAGGCGACGACCCAGGCTCGCGACCTTGCTCATCACGTCGGGCGTGGCGATGGCGACATCGAAGCCGAGCCAGCCCTCGCCGATCTGCTTCACGTAGTCGTCAATGCCGACGAAATCGGCGCCAGCGGCTTCGGCCTCGGTGGCCTTCTCGCCCTGGGCAAAGACCAGCACCTTGACCTCTTTGCCGGTGCCAGCGGGCAGTGTAGCGGTGCCGCGCACCATCTGATCGGCGTGGCGTGGGTCCACGCCGAGTTGCATGTGCAGCTCGACCGTCGGGTCAAACTTGACGTAGCTGAGCTTCTTCAGCAGTTCGATGGCTTCGGCAGGCTGATAGAGCTTGTCTGGCTCAACCAGCTTGATGGCTTCGTTGTATTTCTTCCCATGCTTTGGCATGTTGTGATGCGCCCTCCTGGTGGCGTGAAATCCGCAGTGACTGATGGGCGGTGTCCGCTAGATTGGCGGACAAAGTACAGTGTATTGACACTGAGTAGTTGTGCAGGGGTGATTGCGCGCTGCGCCCTACTGGATGGTGATACCCATCGAGCGGGCGGCGCCCTCGACGATGCGCTCGGCGCCCTCGATGCTCGTCGCATTCAGGTCGCGCATCTTCATCTCCGCGATCTCGCGCAACTGCGCGCGCGTGATGGAGCCAACCTTCGCCTTGTTTGGGGTGGCGGCGCCTTTGGCGACACCCGCCGCCTTCTTCAGCAGGTCGGAGGCTGGCGGCGTCTTCGTGACGAAGGTGAACGAGCGATCTTCGTAGACGGTGATCTCGACGGGGACGATGCTGCCCGCCATCGAGGCCGTGCGCTCGTTGTACTCCTTCACAAACGCCATGATGTTAATGCCGTGCTGGCCCAGGGCTGGGCCAATCGGCTGCGCAGGGGTTGCTTTCCCGGCGGGAATCTGTAGCTTGACGACTCCCCGGACTTTCTTCGCCATGTCTGCTCCTCAATGAGGTCACTGGACGCGCGTGCGCCCTCCCTCTGGCCAGCGAACCCGCCATCGGCGAGTCGCTCGCACTCAACATACATACGTTAGGACGAGGTAGTGGCCCAGCCGCCACACACGCCCCGACCATCGCACGCCGCAGCGCGCAATGGGGATACGCGCCGCAGCGGACGCTTACATCTTCTCGACCTGCAAGAAGTCGAGCTGCACGGGCGTCTCGCGGCCAAAGAAGGAGACGAGCACTGTCACCTTCTGCTTCTCGTTATCCACCTCGCTCACCGTGCCGATGAACTCAGCGAATGGGCCACCAACGACCTTGACGCTCTGGCCCGTCACGAAGGTGATCTTCGGCTTGGCCTTCGGCTCCTCGCCCTTGACAGGCGCCCGCAGGATGTACTGCAAGTCGGCGTCGGAGAGCGGGGCTGGCTCGGTCTGTCCACCCACGAAGCCCGTCACGCCTGGCGTGCCGCGCACAGCATGCCACGAATCGGGGCTAATCACCATATCAACCAGCACATAGCCGGGATAGACCTTGCGCGCCACGGTGCGGCGCTGCCCGTTCTTGACCTCGACTTCATTCTCCATCGGCACGACGACCTGATAGATGAAGTCCTTCAGGTTCATCGAGACGATGCGCGCCTCCAGGTGCGTCTTCACCTTGTTCTCGTAGCCAGAATAGGTGTGGATCGCATACCAGTGGCGATTGGGATTGACCGGCTCAGGGGGTAGCTGCTCGGCGGTCTGGTTCTCGATGTCGCTGGCCTCTGGCGGCGCCTCCGTCTGCGGCGCAGACGCCTCCAGGTCCTGATTTTGTGGCTCCACGGTGTGATCCTCTCACCAGCCGCGCCGATCCATGAGCGACCAGACGGCAGACGTGGGAAAGCGTCGCCCTGCTAGCTCCTCGGCGCCAAACTCCAGCGGAGCCGGGCGCCCAGACGCGCGGGCGACAAAGACAAAACAGCCGACGTGACCGCGCAGACGCAGGCACGCCGGACCACATAAGACGACAGCGCGATGCCGCGCCTGCTGCGCCCCTATTTGCCGAGGCCGATGCTGACCAGATAGGACAGCAGATGCCCCAGACCGAAGTCGGAGAGCGCCAGCAGGGCCGACATGATCGCAGAGACGACAATCGTGATGATCGTCATGTTCCAGGCGTCGCGCCGCGTGGGCCACGTCACCTTGCGCAACTCAATGTACGCTTCGGTCATGCCACGGGTGAACGGGTTCTTCAGCAGCGCGGCTGGCGCCTGCACCCCGGCGGCGCTCGTGCGCGTGATAGCGCGCTCCTCGCTCACCGGCGCAATGGCCAGCTCCTCGTCACTCTCGGAATCGGCATCGAGCAGATCGTCGGCGTCTAGCGCGTCAAGCGCATCATCCGCGTCGTCGGCCTGCGCGTCATCTACTGGCTCCGTCTCCTCCACGTCCTGCGGCTCGCGAACGGCGTCGCTCGTGCGCGCGGCGGAGTTTTTCTCCCTGTCGATCGTCTTTGCCAAGGTGAGCGCTCCTCTGCGTGAAGGGTCGTGGAATCTGGCGTGCGCTGTTCACATCAGCGCGCCGTCGTCAGCTACTTCGTCTCGCGGTGCAAGCGGTGCTCGCGACACCGTGGGCAATACTTGCGAAACTCCATCCGGTCCGGATCGTTGCGCTTGTTCTTCTCGGTGATATAGTTGCGCTCTCTGCACTCAACGCAGGCGAGCGTCACCAGGATACGATTCTCTTTGCTCTTTGCCGCCATCTTGGGGCCATCCTCCAGCGAAATCAGATGAAGCGTGCATGAAACCTGCCGCCAGCGCCACATGCGGGGCTTGCCACAGACCAACCCGGGCAATCGCCACGCCCCTGCGTCATGGCGTCATCCGATTGCGCTTCATCTTCGAACTATTCTATACCATGCCGCGTGGCGCGTCCAGCGGCGCCCCGTCAAAAAGGCTATCGCACGAGCAGGCGCAGGCGTCACGGGAACAACTCTAGAATGGGCAACGCCGCAGGACGGTCAAGAAACACGTCCTGCGGCGCGCGACATTGGGCCGTGCCAGACGCCGCCGAAGCGGGCCAGGCGCAGGCTGGCTTAGAGTTCGACCTTGGTGACGGCGCCGGCGCCGACGGTGCGTCCGCCCTCGCGAATCGCGAAGCGGCTGCCCTCTTCGAGCGCGACCGTCGTGATCAGTTCGACCTCCATCTCGATGTTGTCACCGGGAATCACCATCTCCACCCCCTCGGGCAGCTTGATCTTGCCGGTCACATCGGTCGTGCGGATGTAGAACTGCGGCTGATAGCCATTGAAGAACGGCGTGTGCCGTCCGCCCTCCTCCTTCGAGAGCACGTA
>JAICSR010000310.1 GCA_025936795.1 Ktedonobacterales bacterium
CCCCCGCCGCGCGCCCCCGCCCCCCCCCACCCCCTCGGCGGATTTGGTGCGGCCGCGGCGCCCCCACTGGCCGCCGACTAGCACACGCCATTGACGCCGTGCGCTAGTTGGCGGCCTCATCGTTCGCCGCATCGGCCTGGAGTGCGGCGCGCACCTCGTCGTCGGGATAGCTGACCTCGGCCAGCTTCTGGCGCGCGTGCACGCGCTCGCTGGCGTCGCCGATGCGCAGCAGGCCCAGCAGGTAGACGCGATAGCGCGCGAGAAAGTCGTTCTCGAAGGCGAGCATCTGGCCGCACAGATCGCGCAGCAGGCGCCGCTCATCTGGGGCAGCGGGAACGGCGTAGCCCCAGCGCAACTTGCCATTGGCGTAGATTGCTGCCAGCAGATCGCTCCACTCGTCGCCAATGTATGCGCAATAGTCTGCGGCGCTGCCGCCCTTCGAGCCGGTGTAGCGCCCGGCCCGCAACGCCAGCGACGCCCGCGCCATGCGTGTCGCCGTCGTGACCAGCTCCTTCACCCCGCGCTGCGTCTCCGGCGGATACCACTCCGGGATGCGGATGGTGTCGTAGCCGTAGAACTCGCCGGTCGGGTCGGGATAGGCCAGCGGATAGGTGAGCCGCTCGGCGCCACGCAGGATGCGTGACATGAAGTAGCGCGCGGCGTCCAGCGTCTCGCGGGTGTAGTCGGCCAGTGGCGGCAGGGGCAGGCTGGCGCGCGTGTCGGCGCCATAGACGAGCTGTCCGCCATGCTTCAGCAGCACGACATCCTGCGCGATGGTCGCCTCGTCGCGCAGGATGATGTCGAGCCGTGTTGGGCTGAGCAGCGCGCACGCCTGCGCCAGCCGCTCCGCCTGCGCCCGCTCGTGCGTATCCAGCGTCTCGGCGAAGAGCGGCAGCAGATCAATGTCGCTGATGGCCACGGCGGCGCCAGCGGCGTAGCTGCCCAGCAGATAGTAGCCGCGCACGCGCGCGGGCAAGCTCGCCTCGAAGATGGTGACGATGCCGCGAATGATGCGGTCTATCGCAGCGTCGCCAGTGGACGCCAGCAGTTCGACTGGTTCCAGCGTGTCCATTACCCTATCCTCCGCACGCGCATTGTACAGCCACGCTCCAGGTCGTGTCGCCCGGCGCGAGACGCTGCGGGCGGCTGGCGGTTAAAACCGCACCTGGGTGGCCGTGGGCCGCGAAGTCCGCCTGCGCGCAATACCGTTCAAATAAGCGCATGACCTGTCGAACATTGCGGCGTTATAGCATATGAGCGCCCAAACGCTCGCCTGTCAGATTGCCGACCGAGTCTGGCACGACATGCGGCACACCGGGTAGTTGACCAGCCTTATTTGAACGGTATTGCGTCTGCGCGGACTGGGTTCCTGCGGGAGTGGACCTGCGGAGGCAGGTCTTGTGGCGGCTGCAGCCGCCTTGAGGCGCGGTTTCAACCGCCAGCCGCCCGCTGCCACCTGGTCACATGTCGCTTGACGAAGCGCGTGTGTACGGGTTACGATAGGTCTAGCGGCCCGCAGTTGGGCCGTCGTGATGATGCTGACGAGACTCCTAATAGCGAGAGGATTGGCCCGCTCATGTCGCCTTTCACGCTGCTCACAAGTGCAGTTCGCCCCTAGTTCCGGGGTGGAGTGCGCCCATTTTCGAGCGAGCGTGCGGCGTTAGTGATGATGCGAGCGATCCCGCGAGCAGTGCGGCCCGGCGAACCCGTCCAGAGCATCTCGCCGCCCCCAAGGTCGCATGACAGACGCCACCATGACCCCCTACCAGGCCGCCGTTTGGCCTGCGTGCGCTTCGGGCGCACGGGGTTGGTTGACGTAGAGCCGCCAGAATGGGCATGACTCCACCCCTCCCGCAGATTCATCCGATGCATATGCGTCGAACGCTGATCGCGCTCGCCGCTGCCCGCCCTCCCACTGCGCCCATCGAGGGTCAGCCAGAGGTCCGGAGCACGGCGCGAGTGGGATGAGTGGGAGAGGAAGAGGATAGAAGGTTATGCTGGAAGCGCGAGGCGTCTCGCTGAGTCGGGGTGGTCGCACCCTGATTCAGGAAGCCTCATTTCTGATAGGACGAGGAGAGAAGGTTGGGCTTGTCGGCGTCAATGGCGCGGGCAAGACGACGCTGCTGCATGCCCTGCGCGGCGCGCTCGACCCCGATAGCGGCAGCATCATTCGCCCCAAGCGCATTGGCTATCTGGGGCAGGAGCGCCTGGCTGATGATCTGCTGGCCGGAGCGAACAGCGACGGCCAACCCGTCACCGTGCGCGATGTGATGCTGGCGGGACGCGATCTGGCGCGGCTCAGCGCCGACCTGCGCGCCATCGAGGCGCAGATGGCGCTGACCACCGCGCCAGAGCCAGCCGAGGTGGCCGCCGGAGCCAGCGGCGCGCGGCGGGGCGGCAAGCAGCGCGCCGCCGTGGAGACCGATCCATTGGAGCGGCTGCTCTGGCGCTACGGGGAGTTGGAGGAGCGCTTCCAGCTGGCCGGGGGCTATGCCGCCGAGCACGAGATGGCGGAGTTGCTTCAGGGACTTGCGCTGGAGGATGTGGAGCTAGATCGTCCCGTCACGGCGCTCTCTGGTGGGCAGAAGACGCGGCTGGCGCTGGCGCGCACGCTCTTTGCCACGCACGATCTGCTGCTGCTCGACGAGCCAACCAACCACCTCGACGGCCCCGCGACGCTCTGGCTGATGGAGTATCTGGGGCGCTACGAGGGAACCGTGCTGCTGATCTCGCACGATCTCGAACTGCTCGACCAGGCCATCACGCGGGTGCTGCATCTCGACGCGACTGGCCGCTCGGTGACGATGTATACGGGCAACTATAGTTCGTATGTGCGTCAACGCGAGCAGAGCGAGGAGCAGGCCGTCGCCGAGATGGAGCGCAAGCAGGGCAAGATCACCCAGTTGCAGACGCAGGCCGACTGGGCACGCGGCAAGACGGCGAAGATGGCGCGCAAAGCGAAGGTGCTCGACCATCGCATCGAGCGGCTGCGCGAGGACCTGCCCGACGCCTCCGCGCTGCCACGCCGCCAGCGAATCATGAAGCTGAACCTGCCGCTGGCGCGCCAGAGCGGGCGCACCGTCTTCCGCGTGGAGCGACTGGCGAAGAGCTATGACGGGCCGCCAGTCTTCCAGAATCTCTCGTTCGAGCTGGAGCGCGGCAAGCGGCTCGTGGTGATCGGGCGCAACGGCGCAGGCAAGACGACGCTGCTCAAGGTGCTGGCGGGGATGATTCCGCCGACACACGGGCGTGTGGAGTCGGGCCAGATGGTGGACATTGGCTACTATGCGCAGGAGCATGAGTCGCTGCACATGGGCCTGACGCTGCTGGAGGAGATGCGGCTGGCCGTCGCCGATGCGCCGGTCAAGCGCAGCGATCCGCCGGGAGATACGCAGCTTCGCTCGATTCTGGGGCGTTTCCTCTTCAGCGGCGGGCAGGCCTTCCAGAAAGTCGGGTCGCTCTCCGGCGGGGAGAAGACGCGGCTGGCGCTGGCGCGGCTGATGGTTGGCGGCTATAACACGCTGCTGCTCGACGAGCCGACGAACAATCTCGATCCGGCCTCGCGCGATCAGGTCTGTGAGGCGCTAACCAGCTATCAGGGAACGTTGATTATCGTCAGCCACGACACGGAGTTTGTGGAGAATCTGGAGCCAGACCTGGCGCTGCCACTGGCGCAGGGCCACATCCGCTATTTCGACAAGTCGCATCTGGCGCTGGTCTCGAAGACGTAGGGCGAGCGAAGGCGAACCCTCACCCCAACCCCTCTCCCACCAGGAGAGGGGCTTTTGTGCGTCTGGTGGGCTAGTGCGCGGATTTCGTCGCGTGAACGCTCTCGGCGTGCTGCGCCTCTAGTTCTCCCTCGGTGGGCGCATGCAGCGCTCTTCGCGTGAACCATACCGCAAAGATTCCCAGCAGAATCCAGAAGAGGATGACCAGAATGATCGGCAGAATATCGGAAAAGCTCATGGCGTACAGCGCTCCTCGTCTTTGCGCGTCAGCGTTGCGTATCAGCGTGAGCCGCTCAGCCGGCTCGCTACTGGCATTCCGCAGGGAATAGATGGCCTACACCCACGCCAGCGTACCACAACTCGCTACGCCGCGCGATAGGCTGGTACTCTGGGGCGGTAGGAAGAAGAGAGACTGGTCAATACGCTGGCGTACCCTGCGAGGGCGATGGCTGGGCGGAGAGCCGCTGGCCAAGTGAGCGCACCCTGAAGGCGATGACGACGTATAGGACGCCGTGGACAATCGCATAGATGCCAATCAGCAGCGTCAGCGCGAGCAGACCCGCGACGGGCCACACGACCATCGCGATGCCGAAGAGGACGGACACCACACCTTCAATCGCCAGCCACCACGCATGCGGTATCTCAGCGTGATCGGCAATCGCGCCGATGATCTGCACGAGGCCCACCAGAATGGCCCAGAAGCCGACGAAGAGCAGGAGCGTGAGCGCAGTTTCGCCTGGCCACCGCAGGATAATCAATCCCGCGAGCACGCCAAGGATGCCAGAGGCGAATCGCCAGCCCCACGCCCGCTGGCTGGCGGCGGAGCCGAACGCCGAAATGATGGCAATGATCCCGTTGATCAGCGCCAGCCAGCCAAACAGGACGATCAACACGACGAGCGTACTGGCAGGCCAGATGAGCGCCAGGATGCCGAAGATGATGCTCGCGATGCCCTGCAGCAGCAGCAGCCACCAGTTATCGGTGAGTCGCTTGAGGGCGGCGGACATGCCTTCCATCCCGCTCAGGGTGTTGCGTGTGTCCATTGGGGAAACCTTCCTCCTGCTGGCGCCACTGTCGCATCCTGTCGTCACGCGGCGCATGTGCAAGTGTATCATTGCGTTGTCGCGCAGCGCAATGAACATGGCGTCGTTCTACACGGCGCGCTCGCTGGACATTCCGCAGCCGCGTGTACACAATACAGGCAGGGAGACTGAGGCGCGGAGTATAGTCGCCAGAGGCGG
>JAICSR010000174.1 GCA_025936795.1 Ktedonobacterales bacterium
GTCGCCACTCGTACTACTCCTGGAGTTGGTGGCGCTACAGGTGTAGCGGTGAATCTGGATGGGATCAGCACATCACTGATACGTCAGTTTATGCCTACCACTACCTGTTTATCACTTCCGCCGATTGCGCCGCTGTCCCCTGCGCCTGCTCGCCTGCCAACCCGGCTGTGAAGAACGCGGTGACGCGCTGGCAGTAGGCCGGGCGGTCGAGGAAGTAGGCGCCGCAGTGGTTGGCGCCCGGCGCGAGCCAGAGTTCCTTCGGCTCGCGGGCGGCGGCGTAGAGGCGGCGCCCATGGCTGACGGGGATCATGTCATCGTCGGTCCCGTGGATTAGCAGCAGCGGGCGGCCTGCCAGCTTATCCACCACGCGCAGGGGCGCCACATCGCGGCCACGATAGCCCGCGCTGCGCGCCAGAAAGTAGTCGCTGACGGCGGCGAAGGGCTGGCCAGGCAGGTGAATGGTGTGCTGGATGGTGTGGCTGACGACATCGGCGTGCGTGGCGAAGGGCGAGTCCGCGACGACCACGCGCACCTCTGGCCGCGCCGCCGCGCCGAGGATGGCGATGGCCGCGCCCATCGAGAAGCCGAGCACGCCGATGCGCGCGTGGGGCATGCGCCGCTGCGTGTAGTCGAGCGCCGCGAAGAAGTCGTGCAACTCGCGGTAGGCCAGCGTGACGGGTGTTCCGCGATGCGCGCCGTGGCCGTGGTAGTCGAAGAGCAGCACATTGAAGCCCGCGCGCCAGAGCGCCGAGCCGATGCCGATCAGGTCAGACTTGCTGCCACGGTAGCCGGTGCAGCCGATGATGACGCGGTCGGTCTCTGGCCGGGGAAACCACCAGCCCGCCAGCGGCCGCTCCTCGTTCGCGGTGGGGATGTGGACATCTTCCCACGCGATGCCCGTCTCGAATGGGGTCATGATGAAGTCGTCGAGATAGCTGGGAGCGCTCGGCTCCGTCAGCTTGCGCGCCACGTAGTAGCCCATCCCGGCGCACACGCTCGCCAGCGTCGCCGCGCCCGCGCCCGCCATCAGCGCGGCCCCGCGCCAAAGTCGCCTCGCCATAGTCGAATCTCCCTGAGCCTGCATGCCTGTCCTCGCGCTCACTTCTATTCTAGCGCCGCAGGGCCAGCGCGGGGATGATGGCTGGCGTGTGGATGGCAGCCAGCGGTTGAAACCGCGCCTGAAGGCGACTGCGGTCGCCACAAGACCCGCCTGCGCGGGTCCACGTCCGGAGTATTCGGGTCCGCGCAGGCGGACCTTGTGGGCCGTGAGGCCCTTCAGGCGCGGTTTCAACCGCTGGCCGACCCTCCCGCTGGCCGACCCTCCCGCTGGCCGACCCTCCCGCTGGCCGACCCTCCCGCTGGCCGCCCCCCCGCCTCACGCGCCCGTCGCAGGCAGCCAGCCGCGCGCCTGGTAGACCTCCGCCAGCGTGTCGGGGCGGTCGCTCATCAGGCCGTCCACGCCCCAATCGAGCAGGCGCTCCATCGTCGCACGGTCGTCCACCGTCCAGACATGCACGTCGAGGCCCAGCCCGTGCGCCAGCCGGATGCTGGTGGGTGAGACGACGCGAATGCCGCGATAGACCTCCGGGACTTGCAGCGCGTCGTAGGTGGGGCGCATGCGCTGGGTCTGGCGCACCAGCACGCTGATCAGGAAGTTGCGCGTCTCGCTCATGCTGGCCGAGGTGGCGATGCGCCCCTCGCAGAGCGCGCGGAAACGCTGCATCGCATCGGTGTGGAAGCTGCCAACCAGCGCCCAGTCGCCCCAGCCGTTCTCTGAGAGCAGCCGCGCCAGCCGCCGCTCGCCTTCGGCGTCGTTCACCTTCATCTCGATATTCACGCGCGTCTGCGGGAAGCGCTCGAAGACCTCGCGCAGCGTCGGAATCGCCACGCCCTTGCCGCGCCAGGGATAGGTTTTGCCGCCGTCGGGCGTGAACTGATAGCCCGCGTCCAGGCGCCGCAGCTCATCGAGCGAGAGCGCAGCCAGCGGACCACTGCCGTTGGTGGTGCGGTCGAGCGTGTCATCGTGGAAGACGACGATCTCGCCGTCGCGGCTGTAGTGGACATCGAGTTCGAGCGCATCGGCGCCCAGACGCAGCCCGTTTTGGTAGGCGGGCAGCGTGTTCTCGGGGGCCAGCGCCGAGCCGCCCCGGTGCGCGAAGAAGAGTGGCCGCGTGTGGGTCACAAACGGCAGCCGTGGAATCTCAATCGGCGCGGGACTGCGTGGACGCTTGGCGGATGGCATTGCTGGCTCTCCTCGTCGCTGATCGTCGCTTCCAGATGGCGCTGGCGCGCGTCTCCGCCGCTGACGCCAACCACCCTGATCGCCTCCATGATAGCCGCTGCGACGCGGATGGTCCAGAAGTTGCGCTGCATCGTTCGGGCATGCGAGCGAACATTCTTGCATCCGCCCAATAATTCAGGTGAAACACACGCCAAGCACACGCGAAACACACGCGGGCCAGACAACGGCGTCGGCGCCAGGAAGTATGCCGCGCACATCCGCGCGCCGAATGAGGAGGATCGTTATGCGAATTGCTCAAGTGGCTCCGCTCTATGTGGCCACCCCACCGCACGGGTACGGCGGCACCGAGCGCATCATCTCAGGGCTGACTGAGGCGCTCGTCAAGCAGGGACATGAGGTGACGCTGTTTGCGACGGGCGATTCGCAGACCAGCGCGCGGCTGGTCGCCTGCGCGCCCAAGGCGCTCGGCTTCGAGCATCTCTTTGAGTCGGGCGCCGCGCACACTGCCATGCTGGCGCAGGTCTACCGCCGCGCGAGCGAGTTCGATGTGATCCACGCACATGTGGATCACCAGGCGCTACCCTTTGCGGCCAACTGCAAAACGCCGACGATCATCACGCTGCATGGCGCGCTCGACATGGATGGCTACCCAGAGGCGCTCTCGGCCTTCCCCGATATACGCTACGTCTCGATCAGCAACAACCAGCGCGCCCCGCTGCCGAATCTGAACTGGGCGGCGACGGTGTATCATGGCATTGATGTACACGCGCACCCGTTTGAAGAGCAGCCGGGTAAATATTTGCTCTTCGTCGGACGCATCTCACCGGAGAAAGGGCCGGAACGCGCCATCGCCATCGCGAAGCAGTGCGGCCTCCCGCTCAAGATCGCGGCGAAGGTGGACCCGAAAGATCGCAAGTTCTACAAGCAGGTCGTCAGGCCGCTGCTCGAAAAGGCGAACGATGATGCGAAAGATGATGCGAAGATCGAGTTCCTCGGACCGGTAGACGAGAAACGCAAATGCGAGTTGATGAAGAACGCGCTGGCGCTGCTGCTGCCGATTCGCTGGCAAGAGCCATTTGGCATGGTCTACATCGAGTCGCTGGCCTGCGGGACACCCGTGCTGACGTGTCCGATGGGCGCGGCGCCCGAGATTCTGAGCGAGGGCGAGACAGGCTTCATGCGCGAAAGCGACGACGAACTGGCCGAGGCGGCGCTGCGCGTGCGCGAGGTCTCGCGCGCCGGATGTCGCGCCTGGGCTGAGCGGCGCTTCGACATCAGCACGATGACGCGCAACTACCTCGATGTCTACCAGGCGGCGCTGGGCAAGCGTCGGCCACAGCGCACGCTCGACATCGCGATGGATGTGCGGGTGGACCCGGCGGTTGCCAGCGCCCTCGCACATGCGACTGAACAACAGGCGATATCTCAATGAGTACACCACCTTCCAGCCAGTTCAACGGGATGTCCCCGTCAGCCTCGAGCCCTGGGAGAGCCGCCGCCGTGGCCGATCTGTATGTCTTGCAGGGGGAGGCCAGCTCCAGCGTCGAGAAAATCGCGCTGAAGTTCGGCGAAACCTTCATGGTGCTCGATACGCGCGGCGACCTCCCGGAGTCTGAGCAGGAGACGGGCCTCTACTGGCATGGCGCACGCTTCATGCGTTCGTTCGACCTGTTCCTGGATGGCAAGCCGCTGACCGGTCTCTCGCACTCCGTCTCGGATGAGGAAGGGACCTGCCAGATTGACCTCACCAATCCCTTCCTGCCGCGCGACACGCTCGACGGCGACGTACCCGCCACTGCCGCGTCCACCGCTGGAATCGCCGAGCCGGAGGGGCGGCCAGGCGTCGTGCAGGGCATCCCACACGGCGTAGCGCATGTACGGCGGCGGCTGACGTTGCGCGGGCGCAACCTGTCGGAGGTCATCACCCTCACCAACTACAATGAGACACCAATCACCTTGACGTTGGGCATACTGGCAAGCGCCGACTTCCGCGACATCTTCGAGATTCGCGGGCTGCATTGCAGCTCGCACGGGCGCTTGATCGATCCGCAACTGGCCGCTGGCGAGATGACCCTGAGCTACCTGGGCGCGGACAAGGTCGCGCGCGAGACACTGATTGAATTTGACCCGCCAGCGGCTGAGGTTGGTCCAGCGCTCGGCGCGGATGGCAAGCGACGTGTGGGCGCGGGAGCTGCGCTCTGGCGTCTGACCCTGCCGCCGGGCGAACCCTTTCTCCTGAACATCACCACGCGCCTCTGGGAGGGCAACCCTGAGACTCCGATGGCGCAGCGCTGGCCCAGCGTCGAGCCGCCGCGCGAAGAGTCGTTGCGGTCGCGCCAGTTGCCCGCGCTGGTCAGCGACAATACCTTCTTCAACCGCACGCTGATGCGCGGCATGCACGATCTGGTGATGATGTGCGTGCGCACGCCGCAGGGCCTGTTCCCATATGGTGGCATCCCCTGGTATGTCTGCCCGTTCGGGCGCGATAGCCTCATCACCAGCCTGGAGTTCCTGCCCTGGTTCCCAGAGGTGGCGCGTGGCACGCTCGACTTCCTGGCGGCGCGGCAGGGGCAGAAGGTGGACAGCTTCACCGAGGAGCAGCCCGGCAGGATTCTGCACGAGCTACGCCGTGGCGAGCTGGCGAATCTGCGCGAGATTCCGTTCATCCCCTACTACGGCACTGTAGATGCGACGCCGCTCTTCATCATCACGCTGGAGCAATACATCCGCTGGACAGATGACACCGAATTCCTGCGCAGGCTCTGGCCACATGCGCTGGCGGCGGCCCGCTGGATGGTGGAGTATGGCGACAGCGACGGCGACGGCTTCCTCGACTATCAGCGCTCCGCCAGCACGGGCCTGGTGAATCAGGGCTGGAAGGATAGCTGGGACGCCGTCTCGCACGCCGATGGGCGACTGGCGGAAGGCCCTGTCGCGCTCTGCGAGGCGCAGGCCTACGCCTATGCCGCTTTCAACGCCATCGCCTGGCTGGCCCAGCGCTCCGGCCATGCCGACCAGAGCGAGAGCTGGCTCGTCCGCGCGACCCAGCTGCGCGAGCGCTTCATCGAACAGTTCTGGTGGCCAGAGCAGCAGTGCTATTACCTCGCGCTCGACGGCGACAAGGAGCCGTGCAAGGTCGTCAGCTCCAACGCCGGGCAATGCCTGTGGGCAGGCATCGCGCCACGCGAGCAGGGCGAGGCGATTGTCGAGCGGCTGATGCGCCCGGATATGTATACCGAGTGGGGCATTCGCACGCTCTCGTCGCAGGCGCCGCGCTACAATCCGATGAGCTATCACAATGGCTCAGTCTGGCCGCACGACACTGCGCTAATCGGCGCGGGCTTCGCACGCTACGGCTTCCGCGAGGAGGCGGCGCGGCTACTCGGCAACCTCTACGGCGTGAGCCTGCACTACGAGGGCGCACGGCTGCCCGAACTCTTCTGCGGCTTCAATCGGCTGCACGGCTACAGTCCGACGCGCTACCCGGTCGCCTGCTCGCCGCAATCGTGGGCCGCTGGCGCGCCGTTCCTGCTGATCAGCGCGCTGCTCGGCTTCGAGCCAGAGGCGTCGCAGGGACGGCTGACGCTGCGGCATCCAACCCTGCCCGACTGGCTGAGTCGGTTGGAGATGCGCGGCCTGCGTGTGGGCGGGCTGAATGGTCGGCTGCGCTTCGACCGCTCAGGTGGCGAGACGGCGGTGATCCTCTCGCAGTATAGCGAGATTGACATCCATGTGCTGCCCTCGTAGGTGGGTCCGTCTGCGGCAGGAAGCGCGCGGATTGGGCTACGTATATTTTACTAGTGGGGTGAAGTGTGGTAAACTACATAGTGGCTGTTGCGCCCGGCCCAGCTGGGGCCAGACAATCACAGCCGAACAGATAGGTGGTTCCCCAGCCACCTCAGGAGAACTCGATACACATGAAGGCCGGACTCCATCCCACATACCAGACCGCTACGGCCGTCTGCGCCTGTGGCAATACCTTTACCGTCGGCAGCACGAAGGGCAACCTGAAGGTAGACGTGTGCGCCAAGTGCCATCCGTTCTATACGGGCCAGCAGCGCATTCTCGATACTGCGGGCCGCGTCGAGCGTTTCCGCAGGCGCTTCAACATCGCCGACACTGACGCGGGCGCCGAAGAGGCGTAGAGCGCGATCAGCGTGTAAGCGCATACTTTTCGCAGCCAATCGCACGATTCGTGGTGGGGCGCGGACCGCAAGGCCTCGCGCCCTGTCGCTACCTGCGTGGGTTCTATGCGCACAGGCGCGATACCCGCTTTCAGGAGGCAGCGACGGATGAAGGGAACGCCCCGTCCTCGCACGGTTCTGTTTCTCATCTCAGACACAGGAGCAGGCCATCGCAGCGCCGCCAATGCGCTGAATGCGGCGATGCGCCTGGTGGAGGAGCAGACCGCACGCGCGCCACGCGCCAATGTGCAGCGCGGGGCCACGCACGACCCCAACTGGCGGGTTGTCACCGTGGATGGGTTCGCCGAGTGCGCCAACTTCCCGTTGCGCAAGGGTGTCTTTCTCTACGGCCCCGCGATCAAGCATAGCCCCCGGCTCTACTCGCGTCTCTTCCACATGACCAATACCGTCAACCGCTTCCACGCCGCCTATCGCATCTCGCAACCCTTCCTGCGCCAGGGCATCTCCGCGTTGCTGCGGCGCACCCGCCCCGATGTGATCGTCTCCATCCATCCCCTGCTCAATCACATCACCCTCCAGGCCATGCGCGACATTGGCGTGCGCGTTCCCTTCATCACCGTCATCACCGATCTGGTCAGCATTCACACGGCCTGGGTGGCGCCGGGTGTCACCGTCTGCGTGACGCCGACGCAGGCCGCGCGCGACTATGCCCTCGCGGCGGGCCTCCCCTCCAAGCGTGTGCGCCTGCTGGGCATGCCGATTGATCCCGCATTTGCAGTGGAACCCACGACGACCCTGGCGGAGCGTAAGGCGGCGCTGGGCCTCGATCCCAACCTGCCGACGATTTTGCTGGTGGGCGGTGGCGAGGGCGCGGGCGGGCTAGAGCAGGCGGCGTATACGCTGGGGCGGCTCTCGCTCCCAGCGCAACTGGTGATCGTCACCGGACGCAATCGCCTGCTCCTCGCCCAATTGGAGCGCGACAAAGGCGCCTTCCACATGCCCACGACTGCGCTGGGCTTCGTCCACAATATGGCGGACTGGATGCGCGCCGCCGATGTCGTGGCGACCAAGGCTGGCCCCGGCTCGATCAGCGAGGCGATGGCCTGCGGGCTGCCGATCGTGTTGACGGGCTACATCCCTGGCCAGGAAGAGGGCAACGTAGACTACGTGCTCTCGAACCATCTCGGCGTGCTGGCGCGAACACCCGAAAAGCTCACCGCCGCCGTGCGGACGCTGCTCATCCCTGGCTCGGCGACACTGGCGGAAATGCGCGCGAACATCCAGCGCCTGAGCTATCCACGCGCCTCGTTCGACATCGCCAGGCTCGTGCTTAGCTATGTGCCACCCGCAGGCGCCGCCTCGGCCTGGGCCAATGTGCCGCGCTTGCGGCGCAGTCGGCTCTCGCGTGCGCTCGGTCACCGCAACTCGGCGTTGCGACGGGCGCGGCGCGTCGTGAACAACGCCCGCCGCAGTGCGCCAACCATGCTGCCACTGCCCCAACTGCGTCGTGGGCAGCTCCGGCGAGGATTGGGGCTGCCAACATTGGGTGATGCGCGCGCGCTCTTGCAGCGGCGGCCAACGAATGGCGTGGCGTCATCGCGTCCCCCCGGCGTCGGGAACTGGCGTTGACCCGCAGTGGCGCGCCGACGTACACATACGAGCCATTCAGGCTGATGGCGCGGCAGTCGCACGCTGCGGTACTCTCACTA
>JAICSR010000182.1 GCA_025936795.1 Ktedonobacterales bacterium
ACTATATAGGATACGCTTCGGGAGCGCCATGCGTTCGGATCGGGGCAATCACCTCAGCTTCACCTCAGCTTCACCTCAGCTTCACCTCAGCTTCACCTCAACGGCGCCTTAGCCAGCAACCAGCAACTCATCAGCCAAGAATGACTGCCAGCAACGAGAAGGCGAAGACCGTGATGGCGAGGTAGCCATTCATATTGAAGAAGGCGAGATCGAGCCGCGAGAAATCCTCTGGATGCACCAGGCGATGCTCCCAGATCAGCAGCCACGCCGCGACGCCGACGGCGATCCAGAAGGGCCACGCCAGACCCAGTATGCCACCGACCGCCGCGAGCAAGCCGACCGAGGCGCCATGCATCATCTCGGAAATCTCCAGGGCGCGCTGCGGCCCGAAGCGCGCAGGAATCGAGCGCAGGCCATGCGCCCGGTCAAAGGCGATGTCCTGGCAGGCGTAGATCAGGTCGAAGCCACCCACCCACGCCGCCACCGCCAGCCCCAACAGCAGCGGTGGCAGCAGATTGGCGACGCTGATCGTCGGGTTGATGGCCAGCCAGCCGCCAATCGGCGCGATGCCATCCGTCAGCCCCAGCACGATGTGGCAGAGCCAGGTGAAGCGCTTGGTGTAGGAGTAGCCCAGCAGGAAGAGCGCGGCTACCGGCGAGAGCGCCAGGCAGAGCGGGTTGAGCTGCGCGGCGGAGAAGACCATCACCGCGCCCGCCAGCAGCGCAAAGCCCGCCATCTCCGCTGGCTTGAGCAGCCGCTGCGGCAGCGCGCGGTTGGCGGTGCGCGGGTTGATCGCGTCCATGCTGGCATCGGCCAGCCGGTTGACCGCCATCGCCACAGTGCGCGCGCCCGCCATCGCCAGTGTCACCCAGATCAGCGGGGCCAGCCCCGGCCAGCCGTGATGCGCGCGCGCCGCCAGCGCGACGCCCAGATAGGCGAACGGTAGCGCGAAGATCGTGTGCTCGAACTTGATGGATTCCAGCAAGACGCGCAGCTTGCGCCCGCCGCTTGCCGCTGCGCTCGCCTGGCTTGCCTCCGGCGCTTCCGCCCGCATGGATGCGCTCCCCACAGATCAACAGCGTCGCCACAGATTCGGCGGTATCCGCCCATGAATCTCAGCAAATTATACGGCGCGGCGATGACGCTCGCCAGCGCACACAGCGGCAAGCAACGAGCAGCGCCGCCCGTCCACCATCAATCATAACGGACGGAGCGCGCCTCCTGGGTGTCATCAACTTGCTATCAGGCGGGCGGCGCTCCTACGCCTGCTCGCGCGCCAGCCACGAATGAGTGTCACAATAGTCAGCGCGGTTCCGAGGACGAATAGCGCCGCTAGCACGCCGAGCGCGATGTGCGCTTGTACGACGGCCAGGGCTAATGCGCGCGCTACTTGAGCGCCGTATTCCGGCGTGTAGTGGGGAGCTATGCCACAAAACTGCGCATTACGCCGGATCATCCAGAGACCCAGCGCAATCGCCGTCAACGCGCATCCGGTGACAACGAGCATTGAGGCCGCCACTCCACGCGGGATAGTTCTCCGCAATTGGAACACGAGCAATCCCAGCCCGAGCGCCAGCGTTTCTGCGCAAAGGACGTAGGCGGCTACCCATGTCACCAGTACCCACTGGGTGAGGGGCAAAGTGAGATCAGGACATGGATTGACATATCCTGGAGGCATGCTGAGCGCCTTTCTCCTATGGTTTGCGCTCTTCGCAGAATACATGGAGCAGACACAGTATATCCGGAGAAACAGGCGCTGTACATCACAGTCAGTTCAACATATGCGCAAGCGGCATCGCTTCTCCGCCCTAGCTCCCGAACTCCGTGAAACATTCTTCTGCCCACTCGCCTCTAATTTCTCACCTGTCCTGAGAGAGTGGCGCCCAACGCCGCCGGGCGTGCGCAGTGGACGATGCTATACGGCCGTCTATCTGGTGGAACAGCGCCGAAGTGAGAGGGAGAGCGTACCGTGGCAGAGACACCCACCATCGCCAGCAGCTACACATTCGATCCGTTCGCGCGACACCAGTTCTACCATGACGTGAACGAGTCGCTGGCCCGTCGCGCCATCGAGCGACTGGATGCGTCACTGCCTGAGGGGCAGGCGGCGCATGTTGTGGAGCTAGCGTCTGGCACTGGCGCCGTCACCGAGCTGATTCTCGACGAGTTGGAGCGGCTGGGGCGACCCGGCTATGTCACCGGCGTCGAGCCGTCCACCGAGGCGATTGACATCGCCCGCGAGCGGTTGGCAGGGCGGCAGGTCGAGTTCATCCAGGGCGAGGTAGATCAGATGGCTGAGCTTGGCGCGAAGGCCGACGCCGCCTTCTTCTGCAACGCCATCCACCTCATCCCCGACAAAGTGGATGTCATCCACAAGCTCTCCAGTGCGCTGCGACCGGGCGGCTACCTCGCCATCAATAGCTCGTTCTACACAGGCGCCTATGCGCCCGGCAGCGAACGCTTCTATCACCTCTGGACCCGCCGCGCGCTCGGCTGGCTGCGCGCACATCATCCCGGCGTGCGCACCTCGCGCCAGGAGAAGGCGATGGCGATGCAGTGGCTCAGCGCCGACGGCTACGACGAGCTGATGGCGACCTGCGGGCTGCGCGTGGTGGAGCGTGCAGAAGAGACGGTGCAGATGCCGCTCAGTTCCTGGCAGGATATTGGCCGCTACTGGCTCTTCATCGAGGGCGCGCTGCCTGGCGTGCCGATTCCGATTGGCGCCGATGCGCTCTACAACGCCGCTGGCGAGGCCTTCGAGGAGCTTGGGCTAACGGATGTGCCGCGCGTGTGGCTGCAACTCGTCGCCCAGAAAGCGCAGTAGCCTGACCAGATGAGTTCCGCCCGCAAGATCATCGCGATGGCCGATGAGTTGACCACCGCGCGCACCATCATTCGCCCCTACCAGCCCGCCGACGCTGAGGCCCTCTATCAGACGGTCGCGGCGTCGCGCGAGCACATCGCGCGCTGGATGCCCTGGGCGCATGAGCATACCAGCGCTGACTATGCGCGCGACCTCATTGCGCGCTTCCAGCAGCAGTGGCGCCTGGGCCAAGACTTTGCCTATGGCGTCTTCGCGCGCGAGGCCAGCGGCGCGTCGGGCGCGCTGCTGGGAGGGCTGGGCCTGCACCCACGCCAGTGGGATGTCCCCTCCTTCGAGATTGGCTACTGGTTGGCCGCCGAGGCTGAAGGCCACGGCTACATCACCGAGGCGGCGACGGCGCTGGTGAACTACACTTTGCGCGAGCTGGGCGCCCTGCGCATCGAGATTCGCTGCGACGCGCGCAACACACGCAGCGCGGCGGTCGCCCGACGCCTCGGCTTCACCCAGGAAGCGCTGCTCCACAAGGAGCGGCGCGCCGCCGATGGCAGCCTGCGCGACACGCTGATCTTCGCCCAGGTGGTGTGAGCGCTGCCACGCTCCGTCCACAATCCCCGGCAGATGAAACCCCGCAACGAACCCCATGGTGAGAGCTACGCGCGTTGACACTGTTTCCGCCTGCGCCCTATACTTTCGCTGAGCGCGCAGTGCGTGGCGCGGGCAGGATACCAACGGGATGGAGCGCGCCCACCGCTGTGCCTAGGCGACTGCGGACAACAGGAGAGAAAGTAACCCTCATGAGTGGCCCGGGTGGAATGGTCACCAAGCGTGACCAGCGACGCGAATCGCGGCGCGACCAGTATCAGCGACGCCAGGCCGAACGCCAGGCCGAACGCCAGCGCCAGATTCGCCAGCAGCGGATCAAGCGTTACGGTCTGATTGGTGGAGGCATCATCATCGTGCTGCTGCTGGCGCTGGGCATCAGCCAGTTCGTCATCCGCAACAACAGCAGCCCGCAGCCTGGCCTGAATCCGCATCCGGCCACGGGCCAGGTGGTGGACGGCCTCAAGTGCCTGCCGCAGCAGGGTGGCGCGCTGCACATCCATCAATACCTCGACCTGTACGTCAATGGGCAGCAGCAGACCGTCCCACCCGGCACGGGCATCGTGGACTCGGCGAATTGTCTCTATCCGCTGCATGTGCATGACAACGAGCCGAACATCATCCACAATGAGTCCGATCAGCAGAATGTCACCTTTACGCTGGGCCAGTTCTTCGACATCTGGGGCGTCAATCTCTCCAGCTCACAGGTCGGCGGCTATAAGGTAGATAGCGCGCACAAGCTGGTCATCAAGCTGATTGACAAGAGTGGCAAGGTGACCACTTACACTGGCAACCCGCATGACCTTCAGTTGAGCGATGAGGAGACGATCTACCTGCTCTACAACAGCCCGAACGTGGCGCTCAAGCCCTTCGTGGACTGGCAGAACCTCAACGGCCAGTAGCTCGCCAACCGAGCACGCGGCGCCCGCAGACTGCAAGGAAAACGAGAGACCGCCGGAGGGATTTGCTCCCTCCGGCGGTCTGCTATCGCTGGCTGGGGGTGTCGGGCGCTAGCGCAGCATGTTCAGCGTACTCACAACGCCGCCGAAGATCTGGATGAGCGAGAGCGCCAACGCGACGCTCGACAGGACAATGCCCACCGTCGCCATCGTGCGCTGGCTGAACGACTTGCGCCCCAGAATGCTGAAGACCAGCCCCAGCACGCCGAAGAGAACGCCACAGGCGGCGAAGGTCGCAGCGGGAATCGCGATGATCCCCAGAATCAGGCCAGCGACCGCCATATCGGAGCCTTGCTCGCGCGGCGCTGGGTAGTACGGCGCGCCGTAGCCCATCGGCTGCATCGGCTGCTGCCCATACCCTGGATAGCCAGGCCCATACCCTGGTCCATAGCCCGGCGGCGGTGGGTAGAGTGGCTGCGATGGAGCGGCGGGTGGCGGTGGGTAGGCGCCCGGCTGCTGCTCGTACCCCGGCTGATAGCCCGGCTGATAGCTGGGATAGTGCGGCGGCGGTGGTAGCGGCTCATACGTCGGCGGGCCGGGTGGATTCTGCGGCGCAGGATTCGGGTTGTTCGGGTCGTTTGTGTATGGCGGCTGATAGCCCAACTGACACACACCCTTCTCTGCCAGCTTCTTGCGAGGCGGGGCTGATGGCGGCGCGCTTCGCCGTCAGCGCAAGTATAGCAAGGCGCCGGATGTTCCACAAGCGAGACGGCAGAGCGCGCGCTCACCTGCTGGCCCGTCAGCGCCCTACCAGCCGCAGATTGAAGGTAGAACCACTGGGCGCTCTTCTTGTCTCATCAGGCGAAATCCTCTATACTGCACCGTGCGCTGCCGCTGAGCCTGTATCCGCCATGCGCGAATGGACGGAGCGCCAGAGCAGGCCGAAAGGCGCCGCATGGGCCTGCATCGCTGCGCTGTGTCGTGGCGCAGCGCGAGAGGACGACGAGGACGACGAGGACGACGAAGACGCCATGGAGATCACCGTGCCCTGTCGCGCTGTCCAGGTATCAACCGCTGCGCCTCAGCCTGAGAGCAGCGGCTGGCGTCCGCAGATCGAGACGGGGCTGATCCTCGAAGGATTGTTTGCGCTGGCGCTGTTCCTGCCGCATACGCTGTTTGGCGATGGCGAGAAACGCTATCTGGAGTTGGCGCAACTCCTGGACGGTCGCGGCTTCTCGACAGACAAATACTCACTGATTGGCTCGCTCTTCTCGGCGCCGCTCTGTATCTCGGCGCGCTCGTCCGCGACGCCACATGGTGGGTGGCGCGCTTCAACCTGATCGTCTTCACCTGTGGCATGGCGGCGTTCTACCTGCTGCTCAGGAACCATGTGAATCGTGGCGTGCTGCGCCGCTTCTTCCTCATCCTGATCGTCGGCTCGATGTTCCCTGATCATCTGAAAGCCTGTTATGGCGAGGTCTTCACTGCCGTGCTGGTGGGGGTAGGACTCACCGCAGCGGTCTATGGCCGCCGGATGGCAGGCTGGGTCAGCGTCGTAATCGGCGTGGCCAACACTCCCGCGACACTGCTTGCGCTCGGCGTAGCGCTGCTGCTGCGCATCTGGCGGCAGCGGCGGCTGCGCTGGAAGAGTTGGCTCTGGGTCGTATACAGCCTGCTCGTGTTCGGCTACCTGGCCTACCCGCTCGCTCGGTCGTTGCTGACAGACGCATGGCGCTCGGCGCGCTCGCTGCGCATGCCCCGTCTGGCCGATGCCCTCTGACGAGCAGTGGAGCCGCGCCACGCTAGCCTCGCTAGATGCGCGATGGTGAACAGGCGCAGCGCAGAAGCCACTTCAAGCCCTTGTCAGGCTCTTGGCTCGCCTGGCTAGACGCGGGCGTGCGCCTCGCAGGCTGAGCAGCGTGTGCTGGCCGGATTCAGCTCCAGGCGGCGCGCGGCGATGGAGCGTCCGCAGCCGTCGCAGACTCCGTAGAGGCCCGCATCGGCGCGGCCCAGCGCATATTGCGTGCGGCGCAGATCACCGCGCAGCAACGGCGCGAGCGCGGCGCGCAGGGCGCTCTCAGGCGCGGTCGCAACCGCGCTCGACTCTAACTCCGAGAGGGCAAGCAGCAGCGCCACATGCTCGCGTTCGAGCCGCGCCATCGCGCGGGCCAGGGTCGCCGGGCGGCTGGGAACCGCCAACGGTTTGCGTCGGGTGGCGGAGAAGCGCGTCGCATACGTCATGGTGTTACTCTCTTTGTGCGTCCTATGCGCATGGGCTGGGTGGCGCCTGCGCCACGATTGCTTGTGAGTCGCACGTCTGTCGCTCGGGTCTGTTCCATTGAGTCACGTAGTGTCCCGAAGAACCATATGGAATCAGGCTGATGAGCCGACGTTGTTCATGTTTGACCTGGAAGAGCAGCGCGTATGGCCGCAGTGTCGCAGAGGATCGCGACGCCGCAGCGCTATTGTCATCCAGGACGAACACCAACCCTATAAGCAACACCTGTGCCGCAAGTCCTATACAATTCCCTGTCCGAATGCGTGTTTGGGCGTCTGCGCCTGCCGCTCGCACGCCTGCCGATGGGCGTCGCCTGCGTTTGACACGCCGAAACAGCGCGGACTATACTGCCCCAGAATCAGCCTGAAGAACAACGCGCTCGCACGCACAGACTGTGCGGATGTGCGGCGCGCTCGCGCAGCCCGGCGTGGCTGGTGACGAGACCATGCGATCACGAGAGCATGAGATACAACGCCAACGTCCTCGCGTGAGGACGTTCTTTCTCTCAATAGCCGATGACGGAGCATGCCATGGCAGAGTCCGACGAGAACACCCAGCAAAGCGCCCAGGCCACCAGCGCACCCGGCGCATCCACCGCATCCACACCTTCGACCGACGCCGACGCGCGCATCGCCGAGCTTGAGACGCAGCTCGCCGCCGCCAAGGCCGAAGCGGGGCAGAACTGGGACAAGTTTCTCCGCGAACGCGCCGAGATGGACAACTTCCGCAAGCGCCAGGAGCGCATGGCGAGTGACCGCGTGCGCCGCGAAAAGCGCGAGCTGCTCGGCAAAGTGCTGGACGTCGTGGACAACCTGGAGCGCGCGCTCACCTTCCAGGATACGATGGACCGCGACGCGCTGCAGCAAGGCATGCGGATGCTCCAGTGGCAGCTCAATGAGCTGCTCAAGGCCGAGGGGCTGACCGCCGTGCCAAGCGTCGGTGAGCAGTTCGATCCCTATGTGCATGAGGCTATCGAATCCGTCGCGTCGGAGGAACACCCTGAGGGCGTGGTCATCGAGGAGGTGCGCAAGGGCTACAAGCTGGGCGACGAGACGCTGCGCCCGGCGCG
>JAICSR010000480.1 GCA_025936795.1 Ktedonobacterales bacterium
CCGTGCAGGCCGCCGCCCGAACCATAGCCCATCTGGGTAGCGCGCGAGACGAGCAGACGGCCTGACGCAATATTGCGTCAGGCCGTCTGCTCGTCTCGCGCGCTACCCAGATGGGCTATGGTTCGGGCGGCGGCCTGCACGGTTTTCGGCGCCAGAGTTGCGGCAAATAGGCCGATACGCTGGCGCGCGGGTCGGGGGGCTTGGCTGATAAGCGAAATCTCGCGCCAGAGAGAGAAGACAGGATGGCCACGACGTGCGAGTGCTGATTGTTGACGATGATCAGGGAATACGCGAGACAATGAGTCTGATCCTGCGCGAGGAAGGCTATGATCTTTACGAAGCGGCGGATGGAGCTGAGGCGCTTGAAAAGATGCAGGGCATGGCAGACTCGCTGGTGGTCCTCCTCGACATGTGGATGCCCGTCATGGATGGTGAGACGGCGCTACTGGCCGCGCTCGCACACGACGCGCTCTGGTCGCGTATCTGTTTCATCGTGGTGACGGCGAACCCGCAGATGATCTCGCCACCCGTGCGCGAACTGATCGCCCGCCATCAGATTCCACTGCTCGTCAAGCCATTCGATATTGACGCGCTGGTCGAAATGGTTCACCAACGCGCTCAGCAATTCGGCGGTGTCCCGGCTGTTCAGCGCGCGCGACGCTCCGGCTCGCTGGGGTAGCCAACTCCTACTGTAGCCAATCGCATGCGCTGATGGAACCACAGCTTGTGTCTGGTATACTGCTTGCAGCTACCCATCGTATACCCCTCAGGAACGAGGCGCAGACACATGCGTGACCTATCTCCTCAGGAGGACGCCGAGCTGCGTCTGGACGCGATTCCAGCGCTCCCACAGTCACAGACGATCCGAGAGATGGCAACCAGGCTGTGGCAGGACGAGCGCATCAGGGCGATCTGGCTTGGCGGCAGCTTCGCCGCAGGAACCGCCGACCAGTACAGCGACATTGACCTCCGCGTCGCCGTCCTGCCTGCGGACCTCAGTAGTTGGGAGCGACCCGACCTCGACGCGCTCGTGGGTGGCCCGCCACTGGCGCGGCAGTTTCTGCGCTTCGGCGATGACTCGTTCCTCCACCATCTCATCCTCCCGAATGGCGACATCCTCGACCTGCTCGTGCAGAGCGCCGCGGTCGCGCCTGACGCCGAGCCCACACTGACGCTTGGCTGCCGCGACGAAGCGTTCGCCAGGCTGATCGCCGCCAGCAATCACGCGGCCCCTGCGACGCCCGCGCCCGTAGCTGGCGATGATGTGCGCGAGCTCGTCATCAGCTTCTGGGTCAACAGCCACAAACATCGCAAAGTGCTCTATCGTCATCTCGACCTGATGTTCCCCGCCGCCACCTACTATAACTGGCGCCTGCTGATGCGCCTGT
This sequence comes from Ktedonobacterales bacterium, assembly GCA_025936795.1. GTDB lineage: Bacteria > Chloroflexota > Ktedonobacteria > Ktedonobacterales > JADMIN01 > JAKAIY01. The sequence continues at coordinate 1,389 of JAICSR010000480.1, forward strand.
GGTACATCGCCGCTACGGGGAACGATGTCAGCCCGCAACACTTCACTGGCATCCACGGGCTGACGGAGTTGACACAGGCGGTCGAGCGCGTCTATGGGAGTGAGGCGCTGGCGCTGTGTGGCGCGCCAACACGCACTCGCGATGAGATTTGCGCGGTGATTGAGCGCTATCAGGACACGATAGCGCAGCTTGGCCGCTCGCTGGCCGCGCGCTATGGCTTTGAGTACCCAACGCAGCTAGAAGCGGTAGCGCGCCGCGATTGGCGCGCCTTCCGAGCAGCCGCAGAGAGCGCCGCTCCGCGCGCATAGCGCGCCCCCCAGAGCACTATCTGATAACGGAATCCAGTGTGGTCGTTGGTGTGGCGCGAGACCTCACCCCCAGCCCCTCTCCCACGGGGAGAGGGGAGTCTGGATTCCTTTCAAGGGTAGGTTTGTGGCGCGGACGCGGAGACGGGTGGGGTCGGACCCGCGCAGGCGAGTCTTGTGGCGATCCGTAGATCGCCTTCAGGCGCGGTTGCAACCGCTGGCCGCCGTCTGTCATCGGGCCGTACGAAAAACCTACCCCTGTAAGAGCCTGGATTTCCCCTCGCCTTGCGGGAGCCAGGGGATGAGGTGGCGCCTGAAGCCTGCGCCTGCCTGCCTTCCCCCTTTCTGATATTTTGCCTGTCAAGTTTCCGGCTGCTCATGCGATGTACTTCATAGAGGAGTCATGCGGACTGCTCGATGGATGCTCGTGATGGGGAGCTACGATGCGCGAGCGCCTGACCGAGGCGACCAACGACGCGGCGGCGCTGCCCGCTCCGCTCTCGCTGGCCGCATTCAGCGCGACCGTGGACCAGTGGCAGGCGGCGCTCTTCGGCTTCCTGCATGGGCTGCTGGGCGACGCTGAGCAGGCGCGTGACCTCACGCAAGACACCTTCCACGACGCCTGGCGCGCGACCCAGGTCATCTCCCCACCGTGGACCATCGCGCACGACGACGATGAGCGCCGCCGCTGGCTCTTCCACACCGCCTACTGCCGCGCCATCTCGCAGCTTCGACGGCGCCAGGTCATCCGCTGGGACTCGCTCGACTGGGCAGGCCTTGCCACGCACGATGCTGCTACGAATGGCGTCGCTGCTCTCGCCATGCGCGCCGACGCCGCCGACTCCTTCGAGCAGCGAGTGGCGGAGGCCGATGCGCTGCGGGCGGCGCTGGCGCGGCTGAATCCCGACGACGTGGCGTGCCTGCTGTTGCGGGTGGCGCAGGGCTTCAGCGCAGCGGAGGTGGCCGCAATGCTGGAAACGACCGCTGAGGCGGTGGCGCAGCGCCTCTCGCGCGCCCGGCGGCGGCTGCGCGCAGTCTATCTGGCGCAGAATCCGCCCGACGAGGCCGGCAGGGGTGGCGGCGAAAGGAGCGACGGCGA